>NZ_VOXW01000013.1:0-83705 GCF_013420555.1 Acinetobacter sp. Q85-2 | reverse complement strand
TTACAATGTTTGTCTTTTATACGTAATTTAAGTGTTTTCATGGGCTTATATTAGCTCATATTAGGCTTGAAATATTGTTTTTTAGCAATTAAACGACATTTCATGTCGTGTCGCTTATATCTCTGACTGAAAGACAAAGGTTTACGCTCCATTTGATAAAAAATAAGCCGGCTTGCCCTTTACAAGCCCAGTATGTGCATGTTTTAGTCAGTACTCTGCCAGTCCGTTGAAATACGCATGTCTAAAGCCGACCTGATGGTTCTGATCTTTTGTATCATTGCTGCCCTGTTACACGGGATCAGCGGCTTCGGCTTTCCTATGGTCAGTACCGCGGCCATCTCCACCTTGTACCCGCTGTCGACCACGGTAGCCTTTGTACTATTACCCTGCCTGATCCTGAATCTGTTTTTACTCAATAGCGACCCCGAACGCAGCTTTCTTCAGGCGCTGCGCTATTATTCCGGTCAATATTGGGGCCTGATTATCAGCAGTCTGATCGGAAGTGTATTCGGTGTGCAGTTACTGCTACATCTAAATGATGGCTATCTCAAACTGCTGATGGGGCTGTTTATTTTATGGTATGTGCTGGATCAGTTTCGCAGCCAGCCCCTGCGCATTCAGGCCAGTCTGAAAAACATGCTGCTGTTTGGTCTGCTGGCCGGTGTGATCGGCGGAGCCACCAATGCCATGGCACCCTTTCTGATGATGTACTTGCTGAGTAGCGAACACAGCAAAACCGAAATTGTGCTGATCAGCAACTTGAATTTTGCGGTCAGTAAACTGATTCAGCTGCTGCTGCTTTACCCGGTGATGCTGCAATTTAAATCTGAACAATGGTCCTTACTGGGCTTATTAACCGTGGTGTCGCTGCTCGGGGTCTGGGCTGGCGGCCAGTTACGTGCCCATATTTCCCAGCAGAAATTTCGCTGGCTGATTCTCAGCTTACTGGCCGTGCTCGGCGGCTCAGCCCTGTGGCAAGCTGTGCAACTCCTCAGTCAGAACCCGCATTTTTTGTGGTTTAATCTTCACCTAGCTGCAAAATAATCAATTTATACTTTGCCCCCCTGCTTGAAAAATATTAAATAATAGGCCGATTACTCTAATTCCTATAAATCTATAAAAGGATCGTATATGAATACAGATACGTTAAAACCACCGGTCGAGGCCGCGCCGAAAGGCATTGTCAAAGGCTGGATTATTATTGTCATTGCCGCCCTGCTTTCTTGGGGCTTTTACCATATTTTGCCCTATGATGATTATGCCAATAAAGGCCTGAGCCTGCTGCTGTTTATCGGGATTTTATGGCTGACTGAAGCGGTGCATATCACCATTACCGCGCTGCTGGTGCCGGTGCTGGCCGTAGCGCTTGGCATGCCGATTGAAAATGCCAGCAAAGAACTGGTACCGATGACCACCACGCAGGCGCTGCGGACTTTTGCTGACCCGGTCATTTTCCTGTTCTTTGGTGGTTTTGCCTTGGCCACTGCCCTACATATCCAGAAACTGGACCGTAAAATTGCGATGTGGATTATTTCCATGTCTGGCGGGCATTTGGGGATTTCAGTGCTGGCCATTTTTGCCGTCACAGCTGCACTGTCGATGTGGATTTCCAATACCGCCACCGCAGCGATGATGCTCCCGCTGGCTTTGGGTCTGCTGTCGCACCTAGATTCAACCAAAGAGCGCTCTACCTTCGTCTTTATTCTTCTCGGGATTGCCTATTCGGCCAGTATTGGCGGCCTGGGAACGCTGGTCGGTTCACCACCGAATGCGATTGCTGCCAAAGCACTGGACTATGACTTCGCCGACTGGATGAAAATCGGTTTGCCGATGATGCTGATTTTACTGCCAGCCATGTTGGTCAGTTTATATCTGGTGTTGCGTCCGAAACTGAACCAGAAAATTCATTTTGAAACAGAAGTAATTCCATGGAACCGAACCCGTATCGCGACCATGATTCTGTTTATCTGTACCGCGATTGCCTGGATTTTTGGCAAAAAACTCAGCGAGAACTTTGGTATTTCATCTCCGGATACCTGGACTGCACTGGTCGCCGCCTGTCTGGTGGTGATTTTAGGTACAGCCACTTGGAAACAGGTTTCTGAAAACACCGACTGGGGGGTGTTACTGCTGTTTGGTGGTGGTTTAACCTTAAGTGCGATGTTAAAAGATTCAGGTGCATCGCTGGTACTGGGTCAAACCGTTGCAGATGTATTTGGTACGGCATCACCGCTGGTGATTATTTTTGTGGTGACCATTTTCATTATTTTCCTGACTGAATTTACCAGTAACACCGCTTCTGCTGCACTGTTGGTACCGGTCTTTGCCGCCATTGCCGACCAGATGGGTATGCCAAAAGAAATTCTGGTGATTATTATTGGTATTGGTGCATCGTGTGCCTTTATGTTGCCTGTAGCAACACCGCCAAATGCAATTGTGTTTGGGTCCGGTCATATCAGACAGCGTGAAATGATGAGTGTCGGGATAGTATTAAACATCCTGTGTACCTTCATTATTGCGCTGTTCGTATACTGGTTCTTTAGCTAAACGCTCAGCATCCATCTAAAAGAGCACTGATTTCAGTGCTCTTTTTTTTGTTTAATTTTTACCTATACTTAGACTATGATCTAAGCCATCAATAAGAATGACACGGGGATTTTTATGGCCAAGTTTTTAAACACCAGTGCAACCAACTTTTTTCTAGAAGAACTGATTAAGAATGCCAAAGAGCGTTTAATTCTGATTAGCCCCTATTTACGCCTCAATGACCGGATTAAAGAATTACTCGAAGATAAAGATCGGCTCAAAATTGACATCCGTATTGTGTATGGCAAAAGCGATCTGCATCCAGAGGAAATCAAATGGTTGCAAAAACTGGATTATGTCCGCTTAAGCTTCTGCAAGAACCTACATGCAAAATGCTATCTGAATGAATCGGAATGTATTATTTCCAGCCTGAATTTATATGAATTCAGCCAGATTAATAACAATGAAATGGGAATTCTGGTTCGCAAATACGAAGATGATGAAGTATTTAAAGATGCCTATGAAGAAGCGCAGCGCATTATTCGGATTAGTGATGAAGTCCGCATTAGCCTCGATGAAGTGAAAGCAGATGCTGTGGTGGCCGAAGCAGAGCGTGGCGAAGAAAGCTCGACACTGACCAAACTCACCACTTCCAAACTGGCTGCAAAACATAAGCTGAAAACCGCAGATATACTGGAGAAATTAACCACAAAAGGCTTCCTGACCTTAAACGAAAATGGCAAACACTTTTTAACTGAACAGGGTAAAAGTAGTGGGGGTGAGTTCAGATCCAGTCAGTATGGTGGGTATTTTTTATGGAATGAAAATACGGAAATTGAATGACAATTTCCCTCTCCTTTTCGGAGACAGGGAGAGGTGAAATTAAAGCCTCCAAACCTCCCTTCTTGCGCTGCAAGATCAAGCCGTGCTGATCTCTTGCTCAGGGAGGCTTTGACTTGTTAAATCCCTCCAACCTCCCTTTGAGAGAGGGAAATTAAATCGCTACTAACTCCCGAATCCCTTTCTCCGGCATTTCCCTGCCGGCACCTTGTGCAATCACCTGGCCACGCGCCATCACGGTATAGCCATCGGCCAGCTCTTCGGCAAAATCATAGAACTGCTCGACCAGCACAATTGCCATTTCGCCACTATCAGCCAGTTTACGAATCACCCGGCCAATATCTTTAATAATCGAGGGCTGAATACCCTCGGTTGGCTCATCCAGAATTAATACCTTCGGTTCAGAAGCCAGCGCGCGAGCAATTGCCAGTTGCTGCTGCTGACCACCGGATAAATCTCCACCGCGGCGCTGCTTCATTTCATCCAGAACCGGAAAAATCTCGTACAGATGTTCCGGTACTTTTCGGGTTTTTGCGCCTTTAAATTTCGCCATCCCAATCAGGATATTTTCCTCAACTGTTAAGGTCGAAAAAATATCGCGGCCTTGTGGCACATAGGCCAAACCTTCACGCACGCGCTGCTCCGGACTAAGCCTGGAAATATCTTTGCCATCCAGCAGAATCTGCCCGGATTTAATCGGCAAAATGCCCATCAAGCATTTCAGCAAGGTGGTTTTGCCCACGCCATTACGCCCCAGCACCACTGAACATGCACCGACCGGAGCCTGAAACGATACATCGCGCAGGATATGACTGCCCCCATAAAACTGATTGACGTCTTTGACTTCTAGCATCGCGGTCTCCTTAACGTCCCAAATATTTTTCAATCACATCTTCATTGGCCTGAACTTCGGCCAATGTACCCTCTGCCAGAATGGCACCCTGTGCCAGCACCGTGACTTTTTCACTGATGGTGTCAATAAAGCTCATGTCATGCTCAACCACAATCAAGGTATGATTTTTCTTCAGTTCCAGACACAGCTCCGCGGTACGTTCGGTTTCGGCATCGGTCATACCGGCCACCGGTTCATCCAGCAAAATCAGCTTGGGGCGCTGCATCAACAGCATGCCAATTTCCAGCCACTGCTTCTGACCATGCGACAGCAATCCGGCTGGTTTATGTACAAATTCCTGCAAACGGATTTGCGCCAGCGATTCTTCCAGCGCCTGTTGGGCATCGGGATCGAGCTTGCTAAACAGGCTTTTTTTCACCCGTTTATCTTTCGGGGCGGCAAGCAGCAGGTTTTCTATGACAGTAAAATTTTCAAATACTGTGGGTTTCTGGAACTTGCGTCCAATTCCGGCCTCGGCAATCTGTTCGGTGCTCATCTTGGCTAAATCATAGGTCTGGCCAAAAAAGGCACTGCCTTCGGTGGGACGGGTTTTACCGGTAATCACATCCATTAACGTGGTTTTACCGGCACCATTGGGTCCAATGATGCAACGTAATTCCCCTTCTTCGATATACAAAGACAAGTCATTTAAGGCACGAAAGGCATCAAACCACACGCTGACTTTTTCCAAATACAGCGCAATACCGTGGCTAAAATCTGCGCCCTGTTCCTTGGGACGGCCATAACCTTCAGCAGCATGGCCGCCATGAGCTTGCAACAGTTCACTCATTCGCTCCGCTCCTTTTTAAAACGGTCAAACAGACCAATAATCCCTTTCGGCAGGAAGATGGTCACCACAATAAACAGCGCCCCTAAAATCAGTAACCACGCCTCTGGGGAAGCAGCGGTGAAATAGGTTTTGGCCGCGTTAATCACACCCGCGCCGAGCAAAGGCCCAATTAAGGTGCCACGACCACCCGCTGCGACCCAGACCGCCATTTCAATTGAGTTGACCGGGTTCATTTCACTCGGGTTGATGATGCCGGCCTGTGGCACATACAGTGCCCCGGCAATACCCGCGATCACCGCAGACAGTACCCAGGCCGACAGCTTGTACCACAGCGTGCGATAGCCCAGATATTGCAGACGGTTTTCACTGTCACGAATTGCACCCAGCACACGACCATAAGGCTGATTCATCAGATGACGCAGCCCGATAAAGCACAGCAGCAGCACCAGCGCGGTGATAAAACACAGGCTGGCCCGCATCGGCGCCGAGGTAATATCCATGCCCAAAATAGTTTTAAAGCCGGTAAAACCATTGTTGCCGCCGAAACCGGTTTCATTACGGAAAAACAGCAGTGCGGCAGCAAAGGTCATGGCCTGGGTGATAATCGAGAAATACACGCCCTTGATTTTGGAGCGGAAGGCAAAGAAGCCAAACACAAAGGCAATGATGCCCGGCACTAAAACGACCAGTGCAAGCGACCACAGGAAATGTTCCGTGCCAACCCAGAACCACGGCAATTCGGTCCAGCTTAAGAAACGCATAAAGTCTGGCAAGCCATCGCCCGCGGATTGGCGCATCAGGTACATGCCAAACGCATAACCGCCCAGAGCAAAGTACAGGCCATGACCCAAACTTAAAATACCGGCATAGCCCCAGACCAGATCCAAGGCCAAAGCCACCAGTGCCAGACACATGATTTTGCCAATCAGGGTGACCCAATAAGCCGACAGATGCAGTGCCGAATCACTCGGCAACAGATGCAGCCACGGCAACAGCAGTAAAATCGCAAAACAGGCGGCAATGGCTGCCCCGCTATAGGGTTTATCGGAAAGTAAATGTGTGATCTTCATGCGCTTACTCCACAAAACGGCCTTTGATGGCAAACAGACCTTGTGGGCGTTTTTGAATAAACAAAATCACAAGAACCAGAAGAATAATTTTGGCCAGTACTGCACCCATGCCAATTTCCAGCGCAGTCCCGCTAATGCCCAGACCCAGTGCTGCCAGTACCGTACCCCAGACCTGACCGACTCCACCGACTACCACCACCAGGAAGGCATCAATAATGTAGTTCTGCCCCAAATCCGGGCCAACGTTCCCGACCTGCGCCAAGGCACAACCGGCCAGTCCGGCCAGTCCTGAACCCAGACCAAAAGCCATCATGTCGATGCGGCTGGAACGAATTCCGACGGCACGCGCCATCTGACGGTTTTGGGTTACAGCCCGCACAAACAGACCAAAACGGGTTTTATTGAGTAAATACACCAGCAACAACAGCACGGCGATGGTAAAGACAATAATTGCGATACGGTTATACGGCAGCATCAGGCTCGGGCTAATGGAAATGCCACCAGACAGCCAGGCAATATTGGACACTTCTACGTTTTGCGCGCCAAAGATCATCCGCACCAATTGCATTAAAATCAGGCTGACTCCAAAGGTGGCCAGCAGGGTTTCCAGCTGGCGGCCATAGAGCGGACGAATTACCGTGCGTTCAATCAGCATGCCAATTAAAGCGCTGACCAGAAAGGCTGCCGGAATCGCCGCGATCAGGTACCAGTCCAGATAACTGCCAAAATGGCTTTTAAACAGGCTTTGCACCACATAGGTGGTATAAGCGCCAATCATGATCAGCTCGCCATGCGCCATATTGATGACTCCGAGCAGACCATAGGTGATGGCCAGTCCTAACGCCGCCAGCAGCAAAATACTGGCGGTACTGAGCCCGGAAAATAGATGGCCGGCCCATTCACTGGCCTGTAAGCGGGTCTGAATGGCGCTTTTGGCCTCCAGCAACACGGCTTTCAGTTCCGGATTCAGATTCGGCTGTTGCAGCTCCTGCTCCACCATGGCCAGTACATCGGGACGGTTGGAATCGGCCAGTACCTGGGCGGCCTGAATTTTCACCAGCACATCTGGCTGCTGATAATCCAGCCGTGCTTTGAGCTGGGCCAGACGCGCCTTCACCTTATTATTCCGTTCCTGTAAATACAGGCGATTGATCTGCGCCAGCTGTAATTCAGACAGATTGCTTTCATAAATATCGACAGCTTCAAGGCGCTCAGCCGCATCTTTTGACTGCATTTTTGAATGCGCCAGCGCAAAGGTCAGCGCTTTCTGCAAGGTATTCACCAGCGTGACCTGCGCCAGATCACTTGGCCAGTCGCTAACCGGCTCCAGTGCCGGATAATGCAGTAAACGCTCATCCGATTCCAGAATATAGGTTTGACCATTGGCGCCGCTATAGAGCTGCTGCTGTTCAACATATTGTGCAAGCTGATCCAGCTGTTCGAGGCTGCCGGGCCACTGGTTCAGTAAGGCACGGCGGCTGGCGAAATCACCTTGCACAAATTGCTGGATGGCATCGGCCTGTGTCACAGCAACGGCTGTCTGTATTTGCGGCTGTTCGGCCTGAGCCAGCTGTATCGATAAAACTTGGGCAAAAATCAGAAAAATAGCGGCGATATTCACGCGAATATTCATTTTATATCCCCCTATTGTGTGTCCTCTTTTTTATAAGAAGGCAGAGAAATCGAAAAAAAACCTGCTGCCGAAGCAGCAGGCATGATGTCAAACTTACTTCGGAAGATAAGGACTCCAAGGTTCTGCCTGCAGGGTTTGCGGGGTTTTATAGACAATATCAAACTGGCCATCGGCACGGATTTGCCCGATCATGACCGGCTTATGCAAGTGATGGTTTGACGTATCCATTTTTAAGGTATAACCAGAGGGTGCTTTAAATTCCTGACCAGCCATGGCTGCACGGACTTGATCCACCTCGGTAGTGCCGGCTTTTTCTACCGCCTGCTTCCACATATTGATGCCGACATAGGTCGCTTCCATCGGGTCATTGGTCACCAGCTTGTTGGCATTTGGCAGTTTATAATCGACTGCGTACTGCTTCATTTTGTTGGTGAACTCGGTATTGACCGGATTTTTTACCGACATAAAGTAGTTCCACGATGCCAAGTGGCCGACCAGTGGCTTGGTATCAATACCGCGTAATTCTTCTTCACCCACCGAGAACGCCATCACCGGAATATCAGAAGCTTTGATGCCCTGATTGCCCAGTTCACGGTAGAACGGCACATTGGAATCGCCATTGATGGTGGAAATGACCGCAGTCTTTTTCCCAGCCGAGAATTTTTTAATATTGCTGACAATGGTCTGATAGTTGCTGTGCCCAAACGGGGTGTACTCTTCCATAATGTCGGCATCGGCAATGCCTTTTGATTTCAGGAAAGCGCGCAGAATCTGGTTAGTGGTCCGTGGATAGACATAATCCGTTCCTAGCAGCACAAAACGTTCGGCCTGACCGCCCTCTTCACTCATCAGATATTCCACTGCTGGAATCGCTTGCTGGTTAGGTGCTGCGCCGGTATAGAAAATATTTTTCGACTGTTCCTGACCCTCATATTGCACCGGATAGAACAGCAGACCATTCAGCTCTTCCACCACCGGCAGTACCGATTTACGTGATACTGAAGTCCACGCACCAAAAATGACCGCAACCTTATCCTGAGTAATCAGCTGGCGCGCCTGTTCCGCAAACAGTGGCCAATCAGAGGCCGGATCAACCACCACCGGTTCCAGCTTTTTGCCCAGCACCCCGCCATTGGCATTAATTTCATTGATTGCCATTAGCGCGGTATCTTTTAGCGAGGTTTCTGAAATGGCCATGGTGCCGGACAAGGAATGCAGGATGCCGACTTTAATGGTCTCACCGGTGCTGGCCGCTGGCTGGGCTGTGCTGGCACTGTCGCTACTTTCGGTCGATTTTGAGCAGCCGCTGAGCGCCACAACCCCGGCCATGCTGGCCACTAACATACTTTTTGAAAACAGATTGCGCTGGAACTTCATGAATTTCTCCACACTTATGCAGCACCTGAACATGGTGCCTGTTGTTCTATGACTGCAGCGGATAATTCAATTTCTATGCCAAACGCAAAACTGACAGGCAGATCTAGACGGGACAAGTAAGATTTAAATCATAAAAATTAGTTACTTATATTAATATAAAAAATGAAGCATAGCCCTTCAGCTACGCTGCACTGATCTGCACCACGCACATGCAAGCAAGGTGTGCTCTTGAGTTTTTAGAGATATTGAAGGCTAAGGATACACAAAAGTGAACAAAAAAAGGGCAACCCTATACAGCCGTATTGCCTCATTTTGGAGAAAAAATCAGCGACATAAAAAAACCTGCACCAAGACGGGCAGGTTTTCTAAAATGATGAAAGTTTTAAGGTTTTAAACCACCAGATCAGCCAGATTGCCTTTTTGCTCTAGCCACTGCTTCCGGTCTGCGGAGCGTTTTTTGGCCAGCAGTTTATCCAGCAAACCGGCAGTGACATGAATATCATCCAGATCCAGTTGCACCAGACGGCGTGTATCCGGGTCCATGGTGGTTTCACGCAGCTGGCTGGCGTTCATTTCACCCAAGCCTTTAAAGCGGGTGATTTGCGGATTTTTGCTTTTGCATTTATTTAAAATGCCGTTGAGCTCATCTTCATCCAGTGCGTAATGTACATCTTTATTGTCATCAATCCGGAATAATGGCGGCATGGCCACAAATAAATGCCCTTCTTCTACCAAAGCCGGGAAATGTTTGACAAAAAGCGCACAGAGCAAGGTGGCAATATGCAGACCATCGGAGTCGGCATCGGCCAGAATACAGATTTTGCCATAACGCAGTTCAGACAAGTCATCTGAACCCGGATCAACCCCAATCGCAATGGCAATATCATGCACTTCCTGAGAGCCCAGCACCTCATCAGAAGACACTTCCCAGGTATTTAAAATTTTACCGCGAATCGGCATGATGGCCTGGAAATTCTTGTCACGTGCCTGCTTGGCCGAACCGCCCGCAGAATCCCCTTCGACAATAAACAGTTCCGATTCTTCACGGGTCAGACCGACACAGTCGGCCAGCTTGCCTGGCAGAGCCGGACCCGACACAATCTTTTTACGCTCGACTTTTTTGGCTGCTTTTAAACGGCGACCGGCCTTGGAGATGGCCATTTCTGCCAGTTGCAGCGCTATATCTGAATTCTGATGCAGCCATAAGGCAAAGGCATCTTTGGCAATATTCTGCACAATTCCGGACGCTTCACGGCTCGACAGACGCTCTTTGGTCTGACCGGAGAATTGTGGCTCCTGGAATTTTAGCGACAGGATATAGTTCACTCCATCCCAGACATCTTCGGCCGAGAGTTTCAAGTTACGCGGCAACAGGTTACGCAGCTCACAGAACTCGCGCATGGCATCGGTGATACCGGAACGCAAACCATTGACATGGGTACCGCCCTGCGCGGTCGGAATCAGGTTGACGTAAGATTCCTGAATGCTTTCACCGCCTTCAACATTCCAGCAAATCGCAAATTCTGCGCTGGCGCGTTCTGCATTGCCTGAAGAGACAAAGGCCGGCGCCGGAATAGTCTCGCGGTCTTCCAGTTCATCCATTAAATAATCGACCAGGCCATTTTCAAACTGCCAGGTGATTTTTTCATCATTAATCTGGTCGATATAATTGATTTGCAGGCCAGCCGCCAAAACCGCTTTGGCTTTTAAATTATGTTTTAAGGCTTTTAAGGCAAATTTTGGTGAATCGAAATATTTGGCTTCCGGCCAGAAACGCACCAAGGTGCCTGACGCACGTTTTGGCGCTTTACCTTCCAGCACTTCTAGTGGTCCAGTGGCTTCGCCCTGCTCAAAAGCCATTTTGTAGAGATTGCCCTGACGCTGTACATCCACTTCTACCCGGGTCGACAAGGCATTCACCACAGAAATCCCGACCCCGTGCAAACCACCGGAAAACTGGTAGTTATCGGTACTGAACTTGCCGCCGGCATGCAGCTTGGTCAAAATAATTTCAATTCCGCTCTGGCCATATTCCGGGTGAATATCCACCGGCATCCCACGGCCATTGTCTTCTACTGCCAGCGAGCCATCTTTATACACGGTCACGCTAACTTTGGTGGCATGTCCGGCCAGTGCCTCATCGACAGCATTATCAATCACTTCCTGCGCCAAATGGTTCGGACGCGAGGTGTCGGTATACATACCCGGACGGCGACGGACCGGATCGAGACCAGATAAAACTTCAAGAGATTGAGCCGTATATTGAGACACGTTGTACTGTTTCCTTATTTTAGGGAATCCGATAAAAACTGCAGCAGCATAGGTATTTTTAGCGCAAAGTTGTCCATCCCATGATTGCCGCGGGTTTCGGTCATGATCAGAGAGCTATGCTGGGCCTGGCTATAATAACGCTGTGCGTCACGATAATCCAAAACTTCATCGCCTTGCTGCAATAACACTAAAATTTTGTCTGCCTTTTCAACAAAAGGCACTGCCATCTGTTCCAGTTGCTGTAAATGTAGCCGCTCCAGCGTCCAGTGTTCATGCACTTTTAGCGGAATCTGTGCATCGCCGAACAGTTCCTGAAACAACTGCCATGGTCGCATAGCCGGATTAATCAGCACAGCCGGAACCGCATAGCGTGCGACCAGTTGTGTCGCATAGAAGCCGCCCAGACTGCTGCCGACCAGCGCTACTTGGTCCAGCTGCTCAATCAGTGCAGATAAGCGCTGCATCACCTCGCGTGGCGGCGCATTCAGATCGGGCAGATGTACCTGAATGTCACTCCGCTGTGCCAGCGCTTGCCGCAACAGCTGGCCTTTGGCAGAAAAGGGATTGCTCCTGAAACCATGCAAATAAATTAAATTCATTGTGCTAATCGGATGTTATCCATGTTCATTGTTGTATTTACTTTTTTGAGACTTTGATCACATTCATGTTTTAATTTGTATGTCACAAATAATTGTTAGACAAAAAAATTAAAACTGGGGCGTCATCCTGGCTATTGTAAAAGTTGTTCGGGATGAATGATATAAAATTAAGCTTAGAAATTTATACCGTGAAGCCAACGAAAAAGAAAGTAGCCGCGACACTATTGTTAGGGGGCAGTAGCACATGCCAAGTTTAACGCCATTGCATGAAACTTATTGTAAATGGGACACCACACCGCCCAGCCAGGCCGATTTACTGGAAGGTCTGGCGCAGCTGTTAAGTATGCCGGTGCATCAGGTGGTCAAAGAGCTGGTGCAGACCATTCAGCGTGAGGTCTTGCTGAGCCTGTTTGGCATGAGTGAACAGCACTCCCGAAAATTCCAGAATATGTCGCCCATTCGCAAGCTGTACAGCCTGTCCTTTGATACGCTGCAAAACTATAGCAACTACCTGCTGGCGCCCAGCCTGCGTCAGGTGATTGACCGTTTTCCACGTTTACATGACAAGCCGCTGACACCGTATATGCATGTGCTGGTTGGTATTTTAAATGGTGTACTAGGTGATTATTTGCTGAATCAGCAAAATCCGCTGGCATTGCCAATGACCATTTATGACCACTACGGCAGTGTGCAAAAAGGCGAGCTGACCGGACAGGTGATTCTGTTTGTGCATGGCCTGTGTATGAACCATCTGGACTGGTCACATCAGCAATATGGTGGTATTGGCGAAAAACTGCTGGCACAGCGCCAGCGCAACACCATGCTGTATTTAAATTACAATACCGGACGGCGTATTTCCGCCAATGGTCATAGTCTGGCCAATACCCTGGAAGATCTGATTCAGCGCAATCCGAATATCACCAGCATCAGCCTGATTGGACATAGCATGGGCGGGCTGGTGTCACGCAGTGCCCTGTTTTATGGCAAGCAGGATTTGCATGAGTGGATTCATATGGTCGATAACCTGGTCTGTCTGGGTTCGCCGCATCATGGTGCAGCGCTGGAGCGTTTCGGCTTTCACTTACAGGATAAACTGGGGCGTTTCCCGTTTATGAAAATTGTCGGGCATGTGGTGAATATCCGCAGTAACGGTATTCTGGATTTACGTTATGGCAGCGTGCGCGATGATGACTGGGAACACAATGAAGCGCGAATTGGTGAAATTGATGATAACCGTAAACCAGCGCCCTTCCCGTCCCATATTAATGCCTTTTTGGTGGCCGGCACCATTGAATATGAAAACAAGCGCAACCGCACCCGCAAAGTAATTGGCGATTATCTGGTCAGTGTCAAAAGTGCACTGGGTGAACATCCGAACCCGCGTTTTCAGCTAAAACTGCCGGAATCGCATAAGGCGGTGTTTTATGGCCTGAACCATATGGAAATTCAGTACCATTCCAGCGTCGCCGAGCAGATTGTGAAATGGTTTTATCCGGAAAATGATGACCGGGTCAATGAACAGGTGCGTGAATATATTGTCAATTTAGAGAGTATTGAAGGCATTGCCCTGACTTAAAAATTGATGCGCTACAATTAAAACAGGAGGGTCATCGCCCTCCTGTTTGTTATTGATCTGGAGACAATATTATTTCTTTTTTACCGGCTTGGTTTTGGCCGCAGTATAGGGATAGGTACGGATTAACTGCCAGATACTAATAATCGTTAGCACAATAAAGAACACTAACGACCAGACCGGCAAGGATTGGCCCAGAAAAGTCCAGTCAATCACTGCACATTCACCAGACCCAGACAGCACCTGTTGCAGTACGGCTTTCATTGGCAAGGCATCAACCAGATAATCCAGTCCCGGGCCACAGCTTGGCACCTGATCTGGCGGCAGGTTTTGCAGCCAGACATGCCGCGCGGCAACACCGGCCGACCATAAAATGCTTAAGCTGCCCAAAAAGGCATACAGCCGTTTAAACGCCCCCGAAAGCGGGTTGTGGAGCAGCGCGATCAGGGAAATGATCCCCAGACCAATCAGGCCGACACGCTGGAAAACACATAATGGACACGGCGCCAGACCTTGCACATGCTCAAGATACAGGGCGAAGGCCATCCCCACCACACTGGCACAAAACAAAACACCACTCACGAAGCGATAACTCCATTGCATGGTCAATCCTCTTTCTGTTTTTATCGGTACTGAGTCAGAAACTGCTCAAAACTCAAGGTCTGTTCCTGCTCAAGTTGCTGTTGTTGTTGCAATGATTGCTGGGCCATTTCTTCAAAATAGGCCAGCGTTTCCGGACTTAATACATGCACCTGGTAAACGTCGGCATGTTGCTGTGCCATATGGCTGCCAAAATTCCAGGTGCCGCCCTGATGTAAGGTATCCTCAATCACCTGCGCCGATAGCGTCGCATCGACTTCATCAATCCGGCCGAGCATGGTCGCCAGACCCTGACTGTACAACGTGGTGGTATAGGCCTGATCCAGCAGTTCAGCCAAAGGCTGCATGGCCTGAACATGACTACGGCTCCAGTCTTCAATCAGATAGGACTGGCCATCTGCCAAAATGGTGGCATTTGGCGCACGGCCACGATTCACGACTTCGGCCTGATTGCGCTCAATAATGTCCTGTTCATCATCCAATAACGCCGGGCTGTCTTTCAGCAGACAGTACAGCGCCAGCACTTCCAGGAAGCCGGCGGTGTGTTCATCAATCCCGATTGGACTATACGGATTGACATCGACTGCGCGTAATTCGACATAGCCGACCCCACGATTGGCCAGCGCCTGAGATGGGGTTTCACCCGCCTGCGGCACCTGTTTTGGACGCACCAGACTGTAGTATTCGTTTTCAATTTGCAGCACGTGATCATTGATCTGAATCGGCTCACCCTGTGCATCATTCAGGCCCAAACGGCTAAATGGCTGATACGGGGTTTTGACGGCTTTTTGCAGACCCTCTAAATAACCACTCAGGTTGTTATAGTGAATCCCGAGCTGTTTTTGCGCCGAATTCTGATAACCAAAACGGCCCATGCGCAAGGCGGTGGCATACGGCAGGAACAGCGTGCCGCGTACCAGTGGCAGCAAATGATGTTCACGGCCGGTCATAAAACACTGACACACCGATGGACTGGCACCGACCACCAGCATCACCAGTGGGGTCAGGCGAATAAAATTACGGATTAGACCGAAATAGCGATGGCTGCGATAATCCTGCAGGCTCAGATTTTTGAGTGCCTCATCGCTTTCTTGTTGTTGCAGCGCTTCAAATAAGGCATCCGGGAAAGACAGATTATAATGTACCCCGGAAATGGTCTGCATCCGGCGTCCATAGCGTACCCCCAAACCATGACGGTATAAGGTCTTGAAACGGCCAATATTGGAGCTGCCATATTGCGCCAGCGGAATGCGTTCTTCGGCATCATCCAGCATACACGGCATTGACAGTGGCCAGAGTTTTTCTTCATGTTCCAGCTGACGGTGCACCACGGCATGAATATCGCTTAAATAATTCAGTGCACCCGGAATACTGTCCTGCGGCGGAGTAATAAACTCCATTAATGCTTCGGAATAATCGGTGGTGATATGCGGATGAGTCAGTGCCGAACCCAAGCCCTGCGGATGGGCTGCCTGAGAGAGAAATCCATTGCTTTGCATACGCAGGCTTTCACGCTCAATACCACGCAACATGCCGCGCAGTAGCGAAGAATCCACCCAAGTCGTTAAAGTATCTTGAGAGGTCGATTCGGGTTGACTCATTACAATCTCGCTTATCGCAAAAAACTACTAAAGAAAATCATCGGTTTATATCAGTATAACGCGATTTAGTGCCGGCACATTACATCCTGTATAGTTTTCAAACAAACCCACAACTTTATTTTTGGCAATTTTTTATCACAAAGTTGCTCTATAAGACATGTGAAATTTGTGATTTTATAATCAAAAGAACAGAGGTAAATAATAAAGCGTATGAATTATCAGGATTTTTTAGATTTTTGGTTTTCTCCTGCTGCGGAACCGAACTGGTTTGTCAAAAGCGCAGAGTTTGATGCCGTGCTTGCAGAAAAATTTACCGATGTACTGCAACAAGCGGCACAAGGAGAACTATGGACATGGCGCGAAACACCCGCAGGTCGTTTGGCTGAAATCATTGTTTTAGATCAATTATCACGTAATTTATACCGTAATGACCCGCGTGCCTTTGCCCAAGATGGAATGGCCTTGGTGTTGGCACAAGAAATGATTCACTTAAAATTGGATCAGGACTTAAACCCAACCGAACGTCGTTTTCTATATATGCCGTTTATGCACAGTGAATCCAAACGTATTCACGAAGTCGCATTAACGTTGTTTGAAAGTTTGAATGACCCCACCGTGTTGGGCTATGAACTGAAACATAAAGTGATTATTGAGCGCTTTGGCCGTTATCCGCATCGGAATCAAATATTGGGACGCCAATCAAGCGCAGAAGAACTGGAGTTCCTGACCCAACCGAACAGCAGTTTTTAATTAAAACGCGGTTCATTCTCCCCTTGCAGTATCTTCACAGGAGAACAGCATGAAACATCTAATTCTTGGTTTAGGCCTCGGACTCAGTCTGCTGCTGGGCGGCTGTGCCACCACACCATCCAAGCCGCTGACCTTTGACCAGCTGGGCCAATATTCGGTGACGCCACTGAACAGCCAGACCTATCGCATCAGTTTTCAGGCCCGCCCCAACATGAGCTTTGGCACCGCCGAAGAAATTACCCTGGTCAAAGCTGCGCAAACCACGCTGCAACAGGGCCATACCTTCTTTAAAGTGCTGGATGATCCGAGTAACCGCAGCCAGCAGCCACCGCGTCAGGCTGTGGTCTATCCGGCACCGAGCTTTTATCCTTATGGCTATTACCGTCGCCATCCGGCTTTCTGGCCTGACCCATTTTATGACTACCCGCAGGTCATTAATGTTGACCCGATTCAGGTTTCCTATACGATTCAATGTTATAAAGATCAAAAAAGTGCCCCAAGTGATGCCTTTGATGCTCGCCTGATCTTGCAGTCACTGGGTGGAAAATACGGGCTCAGTCCAGGCGGTCAGGTGTTACAGCCACCGGTAGCCACTTCAAACTAGGGAAACATGCATGCAGACAGCGCCAGCACCGACTTCTCCAAACCTGCAACGCAGCAAGCGTTTTGCTACCATGGCCCTGATCACGGCCGTGCTGGCCTGGATCTGTTTAATGGTGCTGGCCAAACTGCTGCCTGACTATATCTGGCTGATTCATATTCTGATGCTGTCAGCCGAAGCTGGCGTGGTCGGGGGGCTGGCTGACTGGTATGCGATTACCGTGCTGTTTCGCAATCCCTTTGGCCGGCTGCCCATTCCCAAGTTTCTGCGGGACCATACCGAAATTATTCCGCGCAACAAAGACCGTATTGCCGAGTCGATGGGACGTTTTGTTCAGGAAAATTTCCTGTCGCCGCAAATTGTACAGCGCAGCCTGCACAATACCGATGTATCGCTGGCGGTGGGCAAGTGGCTGGCCAATCCGCAGAATAACCAGCAGGTCAGCCAGCTAATTCAACAGACCGTACCGAAGATTTTTGAATTTGTCGGGCAGGAACAGATTGGCCGCTTTATCCAGAACAACAGCGTGCAATGGGTCAAAAATACTGACATCAATTATCTGGCCAGTGAAATGCTGCGCGCAGTGCTGGAAAATGATTTCCATCAGGATGTACTGCAACGCGGGCTGGATCTGGCACATGACTGGATGCTGCAACATCCGGAAGAAACCCGCGAGCTGACCCGCACCCTGTTTAAAGAACTGGGCGTGTGGCGTCTGGCCAGAGGTGCCAGCTGGATTGGTATTGATGTACAGCAGCGCACCATCGACTCTTTACTGGAACGGGTCGATTCAATGCTGGCCGATCCCGATCATCCGTGGCGACAAAAAGTGGAAGATATGGCACATCAGCTGATGCAACAGCTGGCCGATCAGGACAGTGCCGCCAGTCAGCGTTTAAACCAGACCAAAAATGCCCTGCTGGACAGTCCGCAAGTGCTGAATTTTATTAGTGGTGCGGTGGTGATTCTGTGTGATGCAATCCGGGCAGATCTGGAAAAACCCGATTCCGGTATTGCGGAAAACCTGCGCGTGGCCATTCAGCAGGTCGGTGAGAACATTATCAGTAACGGCGCCGTACGCCAGTTGCTAAATGACAAAATGAGCGGCATCGCCGTCAATCTCTCTGACCAGTACAGTGAAAAAGTGATCCGTTTTATTAGTGAGCGGATTCATGAATGGGATTCACGCGAGATGATTGGCAAAATTGAAAACGAAGTCGGCGGCGACCTGCATATGATCCGGGTCAATGGCGTGGTGGTGGGGGCCTTTATTGGTCTGGCACTGGGGATTATCCGGGCGCTGGTCGAATTGATTTAATTCAGTTTTTTTCGCCCACTGCTTCAATTGCTGGCGGATGGCGGCTTATCATGCGATGTGCATACACAATAACGGTAGTCAATGGTCATGCTTGAACTTCAATCTAAACTTCCTGCGCTTGGCGTGACCATTTTTAGTGTCATGACCACCCTGGCTCAGCGCCTGAATGCCCTGAATGTGTCACAGGGTTTCCCCGATTTTCCGGCCCCACCGGCCCTGTTGGAGGCCCTGTGTCAGGCGACATTAGAGGGCCAGAACCAGTATCCACCCGGTGATGGACTGTTATTGCTCAGAGAACAGCTGGCTGTGCAAAAGCAGCAACAGACTGGCCGTTCGTTTGATCCTCACACCGAAATCAGTATTACCGCCGGCGCGACCATTGCCATTTTCTGTGCCATTCAGGCAGTAGTGCAGGCCGGGGATGAAGTGATTATTTTTGATCCCAGCTATGACAGTTATGCACCCACCGTGCAACTGGCCGGCGGGAAAGCTATCCATCTGGCCTTGCAGCCGCCCCATTTTCAGGTCGACTGGAATCAGGTCAAAGATGCCATTCATGATCGTACCCGCATGATCATCGTCAATACCCCGCATAACCCGAGCGGTACGCTTTGGTCAGCCGCGGACTGGCAGACCCTGATTGAGCTGATTCAGGATCGCAATATTGTCGTACTGTCTGATGAAGTCTATGAACATCTGGTCTATGACGGCCAGCAGCATTATTCAGCGCTTGATTTTCCAGCTCTGCACGAGCGCAGTTTTGTGATTGGTTCTTTTGGTAAAACTTTTCATGTCACCGGCTGGAAAACCGGTTATTGCATGGCTTCACCGGCTTTGATGCAGTTGTTCCGGCAGGTTTATCAGTTTGCCAATTTCTGTGGTGTGGCCCCGGTGCAAGTCGCGCTGGCACAATTTATGCAACAGCATCCGGAACATATTGCTGAACTGGCCGCGTTCTATCAGGCCAAACGCGACCGCTTTCAGGCCGGTATCCAGCACTCCCGTTTTCAGTGGATTCCCGCGCAAGGCACCTATTTCCAGAATCTGGACTATCGCGCCATCCGCCCGGATTTAAATGATCTGCAGATGTGCCAGTATCTGGCCGAGCAGCACAAGATTGTGGCGATTCCGATTTCTGCTTTTTATCAGACCCCGTCGGATGATTTACGCCTGATTCGGGTCTGTTTTGCCAAAAAAGATGAAACGCTGGATCGGGCCGCAGAAATTTTCTCGGCCTGTTAACACGAGTACGTAAAATCAGCTAAGTTACGCAATTGCTAAGGCTTTTTGCTACAGGCTCATGCTAGGGTAAAGCCATTCATGCACACGATCATAAACCGGTTACAGGATTGCTCATGCCGCAGCATCAACCTTTGGTGAATCAACACAAGCTCTGGAAAACCTTCCTGATTTTCCTGCTGCCGCTGATTGCCACCAATATTCTGCAAAACCTGTCTGGCACCATCAACACTGTCTTTGTTGGCCAGATGATGGGTGTCGATGCCATTGCAGCGGTGGCGGTATTCTTCCCGATTCTGTTCTGTTTGATGGCCTTTGTGATCGGGCTGTCAGCCGGTTCAACCGTGCTGGTCGGGCAGGCCTGGGGTGCGCAGAATATTGAAAAAGTACGCTGTGTGGTCGGCTCGACCCTGTTTATGACCCTGATTGGCGGCACCATCATTGCCATTTTAGGCGTGATTTTCGCCAAATCCATTCTGCTGGCGCTCGGTACCGATCCGCAGGTGATGCATCTGTCGTTGCCCTATGTGCAATGGATGCTGGCCGGTAGCCCGCTGCTGTTTGTCTATATTATTTACACCTCTATTTTACGCGGCGTGGGCGACAGTATTACCCCCCTAATTGCCTTAGGCATGACCAGCCTGATCGGGCTGTTTATTACCCCGGTGCTAATTGCCGGCTATTTTGGTTTTCCACGTCTGGGGATTATTGCTCCGGCCATTGCCACCATTATTGGTTATCTGGCGGTGCTGATTTTTCTGGCGGTGTATCTGAACAAGAAAAACCATCCGCTACGACCGGATTGGCAATTGCTGAAAAATATTCGCCATCAACCGATCTTGAGCAAGATTATTTTACGTCTGGGCATTCCGACCGGCATTCAGATGGTGACCACGTCGGTGGCGGGGCTGGTGATTGTCGGGCTGGTCAACCGTTATGGCGCTGAAGCCACAGCGGCCTATGGTGCGGTGAATCAGGTGCTGAACTATATTCAGTTCCCGGCGCTGTCGATTGCCATTGCCGCCTCTATTTTTGGTGCGCAGGCGATTGGGGCTGGCAAGTCCGATTTACTGGCCAAAGTCACCCGTACTGCTTTGGGCATGAACCTGATGATTACCGGGATGCTAGTGGTGCTGGCCTATTTATTCTCGAAATATTTAATGGCGCTGTTTATTACCGACCCGCAGGTGGTCGAGCTGGGCCAGCAGCTGCTGTTTATTGTATTGTGGTCAATTTTGTTCTTTGGGGCCAGTGCCATTTTCGCTTCGATTATGCGCGCCAGCGGGACTGTCACGGTGCCAATGATTATTAATGTGCTGGCAATTTTGCTGATTGAAGTGCCGTGTGCCTATCTGTTTAGTCAGTGGTGGGGATTACAAGGCATCTGGTATGCCTATGCGCTGGCCTTTGTCAGTCTGTGTATTTTACAGGGTCTGTATTATCAGTTTGTCTGGAAGAAAAAGACTATTGAGGTGTTAATTTGACGGCAGGAGATAGCGCCTGATTAATTTCCTGAATCACCGCTTGCGCTAATTGCGAAGATAATTGAATACCCTGAATCTCAGCGCCAATACGGCCATTAATCGGTTTGACCTGAATATGTTGATAGTCATAGCTCATATTAAATTTCCTTCATTTCTCTTTTGATGTTTTTAAAGGTTTCCACTCGGGATGAGCTGATGATGTCAAAACGGCTTATTCAAATCTGTCAAAAACTTGACAGTTTTATTCTGAATTTCAGATAAATAAAAAATGAAATATGCTGAACAGCCACAAAAAAGCCCGCTTAACGCAGGCTTCTTTAAAATACAGTTTATTTACGGCCTTTGCCCAGCTGGGTCGCCACCGCCATCACCCGCTGATAGCCACTTGGGACAATCCGCTGAATTAAATCAATGGCTTTGGCATCATTACCAATCAACAAACGGCGTTTATCTTTTAAAACCGCATCCAGAATATCGCGTGCCGCATGCTCTGCCGGATAACGCAATAATTTATTAAAAGAGCGTATCGACTTTTCTGAATTCATGCCCAGACTGCTCAGACTGTCATTCATTTTCGCGGCGTTGGCAATATTGGTCCGAATTCCACCCGGATGCACACACAGCGCACTCACGCCACAGTTCTGGATATCCAGTTCCTGACGTAACGACTCGGTATAACCACGTACCGCAAATTTGGTCGCGTTATAGGCCGATTGGGTCGGCTGCGCAGTAATCCCGAACAGGCTGGAAATATTGACAATATGGCCATCGCCAGTCTGTTTGATATACGGTAAAAATTCTTTGGTGCCATGCACCACACCCCAGAAATTAATCCCGACAATCCACTCCAGGTCTTCATAAGAGGCACCTTCAACGGTCGATCCTAAGGCCACCCCGGCATTGTTAAAAATCATATTGACCGAGCCATGATCCTGCACGGTCTGTTCAGCCCAGTGCTTCATGGCCGCCCGATCTGCCACATCCACCTGTTCCGTAGTCACTCGCACGTTATAATCACTTAGCAAGGCTTTGGTTTTAGCCAGGCCTTCTTCATTGACATCACTTAAAGACAAATGACAGCCCTGCTGGGCCAATAAGACGGCCAGCTGCTGGCCAATGCCTGAACCTGCTCCGGTAATCGCCGCGACTTTATTTTTAAAATTTTTCATTCCGCTTCCTTTTTATGGATGGTCTTGCTGCGTCCCTTAGGCACGGCAACGCACTTCAATTTCACCACTCAAATATAATTTTGACAATAATCATTGTCAACACAAAAGCCCGCAGATTTCTGTCTGCTGCGTTCAAATCTGAGTGCCAAACTTCGCACTTAGAGCAAAATCTTGTTAATCTATAGCAATATAGGATGTGAACTGGCCTTTTTACTATGACCGAAGCACAACACCCCGCTCCCCCAAATGCGCAGAATACCCAAAATAAAGAGCGCCAATTTAAAGGATTATCGCTGAGCGAGCGCAAACAGCTACGCCGGGAAAAACTGATTGAAGCCGGCCTGCACGCCTATGGCACGCATGGTTTTTTTGCTGTAACGGTAAAAGATATTTGTACCGAGGCCAAACTCACCGAGCGCTATTTCTATGAATCCTTCAAGAAAAGTGAAGACCTGTTCCAGACCATTTTTTTACAGCTGATTGATGCACTGCAACACAATGTGATGCAGGCCATCATGCAGGCCTCGACCAATCCGCAAAAAATGATTGAAGCCGGTTTAACCGCCCTGCTGACTACGCTCAAAGACAATCCACAGATGGCACGGATTATTTATATTGATGCCATGCTGGTACAGGAACTGCATAATCAGGCCACCATTCAGGAAAGCATGGCGCGCTTTGACCGCATGATTCAGGCCTTTGTCATACTAATGATGCCAAACCTGCAGCATTCAGAACGCGAACTGTCATTAATCGCCAGCGGCCTGAACGGTTATGTCACCCAAATTGCCATCCGCTGGGTCATGAGCGGCTTTAAGCAGTCAATGGATGAAGTGCTCAGCGCCTGTAGCGTGGTGTTCATTTCCCTGCTCGAACATTTTTCCGAAGCGGAGCCAGAAAGTAGCAAAAAAGCCTGAATCCCTGTCATCAAACTGCAAGAAAAATTAAATATTTGAATCTTTTATTTAAATTTTTTTAAATGAATTCCGGATTCAGCCCATTCTGTACAAAAAATTGTCACAAAACATTGCGAAAATAGCGCTGTCTGCCCTTTCTGCAATGATACTGTCATAATTAATCTTTGTAATAAGCCTGTCATAAATATAAACGGTTCACCGTTCACTTATAGGGTATTGCGTTGTGAAAGATGACTACATTTTAATTGTCGATGATGAACTTCCAATCCGAGAGATGATCCATACCTCATTGGATATGGCCGGCTTTCATTGCTTACAGGCCG
The DNA here is from genome assembly GCF_013420555.1 of Acinetobacter sp. Q85-2. Classification (NCBI taxonomy): domain Bacteria; kingdom Pseudomonadati; phylum Pseudomonadota; class Gammaproteobacteria; order Moraxellales; family Moraxellaceae; genus Acinetobacter; species Acinetobacter sp. Q85-2. The sequence continues at coordinate 60,132 of NZ_VOXW01000013.1, read as the reverse complement.
AAGATGCCAAACAGGCGCATCAGATGATCGTCGATCAACGCCCGGCACTGATTTTGCTGGACTGGATGATGCCTGGCGGTGTCAGCGGTGTTGATTTATGTCGTCGTTTAAAACGTGATGAAAACCTGGCGGAAATTCCGGTGATCATGCTGACTGCACGCGGTGAAGAAGACCACAAGGTTCAGGGTCTGGATGCCGGTGCCGACGACTACATGACCAAACCGTTTTCTACCCGTGAGCTGGTATCACGCATCAAAGCCGTACTGCGCCGTGCCAATGCCCTGAATGGTGAAAAAACCATTGATGCCAACGGCCTGATTCTAGATCCGGTCAGCCAGCGCGTCAGCTTTGGCGACAACATTCTGGACATGGGTCCAACCGAATATCGTCTTTTGGCCTTCTTTATGACGCATCCGGAACGTGCCTATACCCGTGCACAACTACTTGACCAGGTCTGGGGTGGCAACGTATATATTGAGGATCGTACCATTGATGTGCATATTCGTCGTTTACGCAAGGTGCTGGAGCCATTTGGCGCAGACCGCTTTGTACAAACGGTTCGTGGCACTGGATACCGTTTCTCAACCCGTGCGGATGTCGCCTTAGGTTAATCGCTTTTTATGTATGAACCATACCCTGTCCCCGAACTGGCCCGTGACCACAAGAATGTCCGTTACAGCAGTTTGTGGACTTTTGCCAAACAAGATCTCCGTTTACTGATCTTTTTTTTAGTAATTGCAGGTTTTATTGGTCTCGGGATCGAACAGTTCTGGATCTGTATTTTTATTGGCTTTCTGGCGTTTTTCGCCACCCAAATGCGCTCCCTCTATCTGGTCAATGACTGGATTGCCAACCGTCCCTATGATGTTCCCCCCAATTTGCATGGCATTTGGGGGGCTTTATTATTTAATGTCTACCGCTCGCAGCGTCAGGAACGTATTGTCCAGGCCGAAATGGTCGGGCTGATTGACCGCGCTCAGTCGTCACTAGTGGCCCTGGCCGAAGCGGTAGTGCTGATTGATGATAACCATCAGATCGAATGGTGGAACCCGGCAGCAGAGCGCCTGCTCGGCATTCAGCCACTGGATCGTGGTCGCAATATTTTAACCATTTTGCGCCAACCGGCATTTATTGAATATTTTCATCATATTGATCAGGCACCAGATGGCTTGAAAATCAAATCGACCGTGCTGGATGAACACTATGTGCAGGTCAAAATGACCCGCTTTGGTGGCGAAAGCCGCCTGCTGGTGGCACATGACATGACCCGGATGCACAATCTGGAACAGATGCGCAAAGACTTTGTCGACAATATCTCGCACGAATTACGCACCCCGCTGACCGTACTGAGTGGCTATATTGAAACCTTTACCGACCAGGAAGACATGAATCCGCGCTGGAAACGTGCCTTTGAACAGATGCAGTCGCAAACCCGGCGTATGAATGCGCTGGTCAATGACCTGCTGCTGCTGTCGCGTCTGGAAAATGAAAAGACCATTGCTAAAAACCAGATTATTGACATGCCAAGTCTGATGAACCAGCTGTTTGATGATGCGCATGCCTACAATATTGATTATGGCCATACCCTGAATCTGGATATCGACAGTCATTGCGACCTGATTGGCTCCGATATGGAACTGGCCAGTGCCTTTAGCAATTTAATTACCAACGCCATCAAATACACCCCGAAAGGCGGCACCATTACCATTGGCTGGCATGATGATGGCGAGCATGGCTATTTTAGCGTGCAGGACACCGGCATCGGCATTGATCCGAAACACCTGCCGCGTCTAACCGAACGTTTTTATCGGGTAGATAGCGCACGTAGCCGTCAGACCGGCGGTACCGGTTTAGGGCTGGCCATCGTCAAGCATGTCTTGATGCAGCACAATGCCTATTTAGAAGTGGAGTCCAAAGAAAATAGCGGCTCAACCTTTAAGGCCGTCTTTCCCAAAGAACGGCTGTATAGCCTTTAAACCGAATACCCATAAAAATGCCCGGATTAATCCGGGCATTTTTCATTTCAATACAAACAGCTTAGAGGCGATGACCCATGGCTTTGCCCATTTCCACCAGAGAATTGGCCTGATACTGCGCATCCCACTGCATTTTATCCTGTTCAAATAAAATCACTGCGGTAGAACCGAGATAGAAACGGCCTAATTCGGCGCCTTTTTCCAGGAACAGGTCATGCTGGTTCAGCTCCAAACGGCCCGATGGTTTGACCTTGCCGGTGGCAACCGTTTCAATACCGGCCACAATCATGGCACCCACCAGCACCACCGCCATCCGGCCCATCTCAGTATCAAACAGGCAGACCATGCGTTCATTACGGGCAAACAGTCCCGGAATATGTTCTGCCGTGGTCTGGTTCACTGAAAACAGCTCGCCCGGTACATACAGAGTTTCAGTTAAGGTACCGGCAAATGGCATATGCACCCGGTGATAATCCCGCGGTGATAAATACACAGTGGCAAACTGGCCATTTTTAAACGGCTCGGCCAGCTGTGGATCGGCAATCAGGTTTTCAACCGTAAAGTTCTGGCCTTTGGCCTGAAAAATTGCACCATCTTCAATTTTACCCAGCTGGGAAATCGCGCCATCAGCCGGAGAAACAATGCTGTTCGGATCGGCATCGACCACACGCACCCCATCTTTTAAGGCACGGGTAAAGAATTCATTAAAGGATTTGAATTTCAGGGCATTGCCTTGCTCGGCAATCGACATATCAATTCCGTACTGCATTTTAAATGCCTGAATTACTGCGTTTTTCACCATTGGGTGTTCACTGGCAGCAATTTTACCCACCACACGAGACAACTGGTGCTGGGGTACCACGCGCTGGGCCTGAATAAATAATTGTTTTTTTAAACGAGATGTGAGGCTCAAGACGGCAACTCTCCGGTAATGATAGGACTGTCGAGGCGATTGCCCCATTCACTCCACGCACCTGCATACGCCCGGATTGGCCAACCCAGTAAACGGCCCAGAATATAGGCCAGACCGGAACGATGATGAGACTGGCAGTACACCACCACCGGTTGGCTTAAATCAAAGCCAAGTTGTTCCAGACGTTGCTGCGTGCGTTCTAGCGGATGCAATTTTAAATGATTTTCGCGGTCAAGGGCAGTACTCCACTCGAAATGTCGGGCGCCCGGCATGTGACCGCCGCGTCGCGCCGCCAGTCGCTGTCCGCTATATTCTTCTGCAGTGCGGCAATCCCAGAGTTGCAGTTCAGCACTTTGTACCTGCTCTAATAACGCATCATATTGAATTTGATACTGATCATTCAGCTGTACCGGCACCAAATGCTCAACCGGCGCAAAGCTCGGCAGCTCCGACGAGGTCGGCAGACCGGCCGCCAGCCAGGCATGAATCCCGCCATTGAGCAGGCTAGTGTTTTCAAAACCTAAACAATGTAAATTCCACAGCAAACGCCCGGCCCAGGCTCCGCCTTCATCGTCATAGGCCACCACATGATGCTCAGGGGAAATATTTAAATAGCGGATCAGTTCTTCGAGGCCGTCCTGCTCCGGCAATAAACCCGAAGCATACTCTTCCTGACGCAGCAATAGTTTTGGCTTTACATGTAGCGCATGTGGAATATGCAGCTGTTCATAGACCGAGTTGCGGCTTAAATCGACAATACGTAATTTTTCACTGCCTAAATAGGGCACCAGGTCTTCGGCTTCAATCAACAGACCGAAATTGATCGTGGCATCATTCATCGTGGTTGTATGTTTTATCACTATCCTTGTCCCTGATGTTAGCACAAGTCATTTTTAGGATTATCCTGAATTTCTGCATTCCTTGCGCAGAAACATGGATAGAGGTCAACGCGCCAGCAGGGAGATGGCCAGGTCCAGCATCGGCTGAACCTGGCCTGTATTTTTGCTTATTCCTGAATATCAAACACCTGACGCAAATAAGCGAGGAAGGTGTCGTTGTCAGTCATGGTTTTACCCGGACTGTCGGAAATTTTGGCCACCGACTGACGGTTACATTCCACCAGCTTTAACACAATATTCAGCGGGGTTTGTCCCATATCATTGGTCAGGTTGGTGCCAATCCCGAAACTGACCTGAAAGCGGTCTTTAAAGTAGTTGTGTAGCGCCCAGGCTTTTTCCAGGGTCAGGCCATCACTAAAGGTCAGCATCTTGGTTTTGCTGTCAATTTTCAGCTTTTTATAATGGGCATAGGCTTTATCGCCCCAGCTATACGGGTCGCCACTGTCATGGCGCAGGCCATCAAACAGTTTGGCAAAATACAGGTCAAAATCACGCAGGAAGGCATCCATCCCGACCACATCGGTCAGGGCAATCCCCAAGTCACCCCGATATTCCTGTACCCAGGTTTCCAGTGCCGCTTTCTGGAAGTCGCGCAAACGCACATCCAGCGCCTGAAAGGCCTGTAAAAATTCATGCGCCATGGTGCCAATGGGAGTAATGCCAAGCTGTTTGGCCAGCAGCACATTGCTGGTGCCGCGGAATACACCCGGCGCGGCAGCATTAATCTGCTGCACCACATGCTTTTGCCAGGCAAAGCTGTAACGGCGGCGCGTACCAAAATCCGAAACCAGAAACGGCGGATCTTCCGGATTCTGCTCAGCGGCATATTGCTGTACCAAGGCTACTTTGGCCTGTAGACGGCGTTCACCTTCGGCCAGCACCTCGTCACTGCGAATATGGCTGAAATACAGCTCATTGACAATGGCTAGCACAAAAATCTCGAACATCATGGCCTGAACCATCGGGCCTTCTACCACAATATCCAGACGCCCTTCACTGTCGATGCCGGCACGAATAAAACGGCGTTTGAGCTGGAACAGCTCCAGATAATCCACAAAATCACTTTTGATAAAACGCAAGCTGCGTAAATACTGTAGTTCATCTTCTTTAAATTTCAGCAGGCACAGCAGATCAAGCTGATGGTTCAGATCATCCAGGATATCCGCGAGTGGATAAACCGTATCTTCAAGATTACGGCAACGGAAATGATAAAGACTGTGCGTTTGCGGAAACTTGTGTAATACCACTTGTAACATGGTGAATTTGTACAAGTCAGTATCAAGCAGGGATTGGATGATTGGCGCCATAACTTAGGAAATATCGCTGTGCTTATCTTTGCATTAAAGCATAAAAAGCCCTGCAATATTGCAGCAATTACATACAGCCAAGAGAAATATAGACCAAAGTACTGCTGTAAATAACAGCCTATTTATCTGCTTTTGTTTTAGGTTTTTCTGTTTCCTGGATGATTTTCTGTAGCTGTTTTTCCTGGCCAATCACTTTAGCAAATTCAGCCGTGGTTTTTTGTCCGGCCTTTTTGGCTTGGGCATCACAATCCACCTGACGCAGCTGCTTGGCAATGGCAAATTCCATTTTGAACAAGGCCCCCATTAAAGCGGTATTGCCGCGGTTGTCTCGGGCACAACGGTCTGCACCATGTTTCAACAAGGTCGTAACAATACTCTGGTGACCATAATAGGTCGCCATCATCAGCGGGGTATAACCGTCTTTATTGCGCACATCGACCGGAAAGCCATGCTTTAAAAATTCGTTGATAACTTCGCTATTACCAATTTTGGCCGCAGCGAAGAACAGGTCGACCAATTCCTGTTGTGAAGTCATCTGAACGCTTGCCACAGTTTTCGCAGGGGAGACATTCTTCACTTCAGCAGCAGTTGCGAATGCGCAACTGAAGGCAAGAATACTGGCTAAAAATGCTTCTGGCATAACTTTCATGATGAACTCCAACAGAAATCGAAAAGAAAATTTCAGTCACTCAGGATTCAATTCACCTGAGATGAGATAGAAACAGAGTGCCTGTAAAACTCCCCCTAGGGTGCAGGAAAGGTTTGGAGTTTTACAGGACTTTTCGGAGGTGATGCTCTATACCCTAGTCACCAGTTCCTCAAGACCAATCGAGATTAGTCTTTTAATTTTGCAGCTTTAGCTTTAACCGTCGCCAGGTTACCGTTCACCGCTTTGGTCATACGGGTACCGTAGTCTGCATCTGCCTTGTAGAAATAAGACAACATGATGTGCTTGGTTTCTGAATCTTTCACTGCACCTAAGTCAGCAGCCAGGTTCATGATCAGGTCATCTTTCTCTTTAGCTGTGTATGAACGGTACAGCTCACCTGCCTGCTTGAAGTTCTGCTCTTTCACGCCAATTTGCTGTACATGACCAGATAATGGTGTTTGTACCGCACGTGCTTTTTCAGTGGCAGCTTTTGGCTCTTTACGGCTTGGCTCATAGTTCACATCTGAGTCACGCTCAGATACATTCATGTAGCCATCCTGGTTATTGTTGTTCACATTTACCACTGGACGGTTGACTGGAATCTGCTGATGATTTGCACCCAGACGGTACATTTGTGTATCTGAATAAGAGAAGATACGGCCTTGTAACAGACGGTCTTCTGATGGCTCGATACCTGGAACCAGGTTACCTGGCGCAAATGCTGACTGTTCAGTTTCATTGAAGAAGTTCTTCGGCATACGGTTCAGGGTCAAGGTACCGACTTTAGTTTCTGGAACCAGCTCAGTTGGCCAGATTTTAGTTGGATCTAGCGGATCGAAATCAAACTTGCCCAGGTCTTTAGGATCAAGCACCTGAATATACAGATCCCATTTCGGGAAGTTACCTGCATAGATGTTGTTATAAAGATCATTGGTCAAATGGTTGAAATCTTTACCTTGCTGCTCAGCCGCTTCTTTCACGTTCAAGCCCTTCACGCCTTGTTTAGAACGGAAGTTGAATTTCACGTACTTGTATTCGCCTTTGTCGTTATACAGTTTGTAAGCGTGAACCCCAAAACCGTCCTGTTCGCGGTAGCTGGTTGGAACACCTTGCTTGCCGTATACATAGGTCAGCATGTTGGTTGCCCATGGCTGGCTCGACAAGAAATCAAACACACGGTTGGCATCTTGTACGTTAGTCACCGGGCTTGGCTTCATGGCATGAATGAAGTCTGGGAATTTGATCGCATCACGGATAAAGAAGACCGGTGTCTGGTTACCGACCAAGTCCCAGTTACCTTCTTGTGTGTAGAACTTCACTGCGAAACCATGTGGGTCACGTAGGGTCTCTGGTGAGCCTTTACCATGAATTACGGTAGAGAAACGTAGGAAAACTGGAGTTTTAGTACCGGCTTTGAACAATGAAGCAAGGGTCAGATCAGATAGGTCTTTGGTTGCAACGAATTCACCATAGGCACCCGTACCACGCGCATGTACCACACGCTCAGGAATACGCTCACGACCAAAACGTTGTAATTTTTGAACTAATTGTACATCTTGAAGTAAAACGGAACCATTTGGACCAGCAGTGATCGAGTTCTGGTTATCCCCCACTGGCGCGCCGTTATCTTTAGTTAATGGGGCAGCTTGTGCGGCTGTGACAGTTGCAAGCATTGCAACCAGTAATGAACGCTTAAACATTTCTAAATCTCTCAATTTATTACCTTTCCTGCATGGGCTAAGATACTCGAGAGTAAAAAATAGATAAAACTGATAATTTTTATAAATTCAATCGTGTTTTTAGATTATTTAAAATATTATCAAATATAGTCAATAGATTAGAATACATTTTAAGCAGAGCTAATCTGCAGACTTGCTGCGGTTCTTGTACAATGCACATAATTTTCAGTTTTTGAGTCAAATATGCGCGCATTATTACAGCGAGTGCTAGAAGCCAAAGTCGTTGTTGAGGGTGAAACAACCGGAGAAATTCAGCACGGTATCTTGGTCTTTTTAGGGATTGGTAAGGAAGATACCCTAGAAAAAGGCCAGAAGCTGATTGATAAAATCCTGAAATACCGTTTCTTTGATGATGAACAGGGAAAAATGGGCTGGAACGTTGCCCAGGCGGGCGGTGGTTTATTGCTGGTTTCACAGTTTACCCTGATGGCCCAGACCCAGAAAGGTTTACGTCCTGACTTTGGCCCGGCGATGCCCCCCGCGCAAGCCAAAGAACTGTATGATCAGCTGGTGGACTATGCCAAAAGCCAGTTTGCACAGGTAGAAACCGGTATTTTTGCCGCCGATATGAAAGTGCATCTGGTCAATGACGGGCCGGTGACCTTTCAGCTGGAAATTGAATAAGCCAATGCTTGGTGCATAAAAAAGGTCTTCCACTGGAAGACCTTTTTCTTGGGCGTTTCGACGCAGCAATCAGATTGATTTACCAGTTTTCTGCTTAATAAACTGACGCGCCATTTTAATTTTTTCTTTGACCGGTTTCGGCAGCTTTGGTGGTACCAGTTTCGCCACCTGGTTAAACCAGACCAGCAGACCAAAATCACCTTCCATTTTAATGGTGCCATTTTGCATGCCGGTCATAAAGGCAGTCGGATCGCCTTTCATCAGGGTTTTCACGCCCTGCTCGCTGTCGGCGAACTGCAAAATAAAATCGGCTTTTTCAGCATCACCCGACACGGTATCAATGTCGCCATTATTGACAATAATCTGACGGGCAAAACCGGTATCGGTACCAATCTGGATGCGGAACTGACGCTCATGAACCAACTCAATAAATTTAGGGCTGGTACGGGCTAGCTGCTTCATACGCAAAGCCAAACCTGTCACGAGTAAATCAAGCGGATCCGTGCTGACATCAACCAGAGGAAGTTTCACGACAGGAATTGAGGAAAGTTTCATGACGTCCGGGCCTATTGTAATTGTTGGGTTAGATTGCTTTTCATCCTACCATAAACAGCTGATTTTTCAGCAAGGCTTTGTATAACAATCATTATCGAAAGTAAAAAAAAATGTACATGACTGTACATTTTTTGGACGTCTTATCTGTATAGACTTAACGGCTGGAATACTGCTGCTGGTCATCTTCATACACTGGGGTATGTTCGATATAACGTCTTTTGGCCAATGCACGCTCTGCACGACGGTCTTCGCGTAGCAAAAGCAATGTCACAACAATCATCGCCAGGGTTAATGCAGACAGATAGCTGTAGGTCACAGGCAGTTCAAAAACAGTTTGTACGCTAAAACGGACCGTTTCCAAAATACCCCAGAATGCCATACCGGCCAACATGAAGCTTAACCAACGACGATAAGGCGAAAAGAAAACAGCAATCAAAGCAGCCGCTACCAAGCTCAAGCCGACTATAGTTGCTAAATTCGCTGTTAACATAAAAACCTCCGTCCAAAAATGGATGTGGATCTTGTCGAGTCCCCATGCCATCTTCAATACTTGTAAATGAATGGCAAGGCCAATTTCAAATCTATGGAAGCATTATGAGTAGTTTTCTGGATAAAAAAAGACTTAAATTTTGACCACGCGACACACATTGTCGCAATATTATATTGTCATTACACTTTTTTAATTTTAAAGATTTCTGAAGATAAGGCTACTCCTTCTTTCGCGTGTCATTACAAAAAAACAACCTGCAAAACTGCCCTGAAAAATATTTTTTTCGATGTTTTTAAAGCAGATTTCGATTCAGTCAAAAAATGAACATTTGCCCTTGTTCACTGATTTTGCATAAAAAAAGCGCAGCCCTTATGCTGCGCTTGATTCAACCTGTGATGTGCTTAAGCCCGGTTCAGGTCTTTATCATGGACACCTAATAGATACAAAACACCATCCAAGCCAACGCTGGAAATCGCCTGATTGGCATTTTCACGTACCAGCGGTTTGGCACGGAAAGCAACCCCCAGACCGGCAATGGATAGCATTGGCAGGTCATTGGCACCATCACCTACCGCAATGGCCTGCTCCAGAGAAATACCCATTTTCTCGGCCAGTTCACGCAGCAACAGGGCTTTACGCGCACCATCCACAATATGGCCTTTCACTTCCCCGGTTACCACGCCATGCTCGACATCCAGAATATTGGCATGTACTTCATCAATCCCCAGCTTGTCCTGCAGATATTCGGCAAAGTACTGGAATCCGCCCGATAGAATCGCAGTGCGATAGCCCAGGGCTTTTAAGGTCGAAATCAGACGCTCGGCGCCTTCAGTCACGGTTAAACGCTCGGCGATTTTTGGCAGAACCGACGCATCCAGACCTTTTAGCAAGGCCACACGGGCACGGAAACTTTGCTGGAAATCCAGCTCGCCCTGCATGGCACGCTCGGTAATTTCAGCCACTTGTGCACCGACACCGGCTTCAATCGCCAGTTCGTCAATCACTTCCTGCTCAATTAAGGTTGAGTCCATGTCAAAGCAGACCAGACGACGGTTACGGCGATAAGCATTGTCTTCCTGTACCGCGACATCGACGCTTAGCGCGTTGGACAGGCTTAAACAGGCGGCACGCATGGCTGCGGCATCGAGCATCTGACCGCTTAAACCAAACTGCACACAGGCACGTTTTGGCCCCTGGCTGGAACCATCTGCTGCCGGACGGCCAGACAGACGGGTCACGGTCTCAATATTGAAACCCTGGCTGGATACAATTTGTGTTACTGCCTGCAGATGAGAGGCATTGAGTTCTGGCGCCAAAGCCGTCACGATGTAACGAGTACGGCCACCTTCATTGACCCATTGTTCATACTCTGTTGCAGAGATCGGTTTAAAGCGCACAGTTAAGCCAATATCATGTGCTAAAATCAGGATCTCTTTCATGGCTAATGCGGTAGCCGTCTGGTCATCTGATGAGACGACAATACCTAAAGTCAACTGGTTATGAATGACCGCCTGACCGACATCTAAGATTTGTAAGGAATGAGCGGACAGAACCTGCATTAATCGAGTAAACTGATTCGGTTGGTCAGGTCCTAAAAATGATATAAGAATGATTTCTCGCATGAATTGACTCGGGTCTGAGCTACAACTATTGTTAGAATCATAATCGAAATTAAGTAGAATTACTTTGGAAGTTTACGTTGAATGCGCCTAGACAAGGGCTATTTGCTAGCCTACTGACCATAAGTTTTGCCTTGCATACCTTTTTACTGGTACTGGCAACGACTCACCAGCTCAATGAAAATCGGGCCAGTCAAGGCCAGCTGATCACCAGCCAGCTGGTCACAGACAGCCTGTCCGAGCTGGAACCGGCCAATACCGTTTCACTGGCGCTTCTGGCCGATCGTTATGCCACCAACCCGAGTATTGCCTCAATTCGCATTCTGAATACCAACAATCAGGTGCTGGCCACCGGTGGCCTGGCCAAAACCCGTCAGGGTGAAGTCTTTGTGCGCGATGCGCTGCAAAACGAAAAGAAAGTCGGCACCATTGAAGTGACCCTGGTCAAACCAAGTATTGGCGAAATTCTGCGCACCCAGTGGATGGCGATTCTCAGTTCGCTGTTTATTCATGCCCTGCTGTGGCTGGCCTATCGTGCGATTGCCCGTCCAAGCCGTTCAGAATATCTGGCGCGTATCAACAATGAATCGCGTCTGAAACACGAAATCCAGAATCTGACCCAGGCACTGGAGCAGGAAAAACACAATACCGCATTGGCGATTGCACAGGCGCAGCAACAGGCCAAAGCCGCACCAAAACTGAAAGAAAACAAACCGGCCCCGGTTGATCAGCATACAATTTCGTTAAACATCCAGTTCTATGATCCGAAACAGTTGATGGATACGGTCAACAAAACCGTTTCGGTGCCGTATTTTAATCTATGCCAGATTTTCCTGAATAAGAGCATCGAGCTGTGTGTGCAGCACTATAAACTTAGCCAGCAGGATATCACCACGGTACAACCATTCCATGAAGATGGCGCCACCTTAAGCATGTCGGCCGATAAACCGAATGCAGCACCGTGTCTGGCGATGATTGGCACCGTGTTCCAGCTGCTGTCTGAAGTGCTGTATAAACGCTACCGTGAAGAAAAACGCTTTGTGCTACAAACCCGCAGTGCACTGTCCAGCCCGGTCGATGCCATGCAGCTGTCTTCGGTGCAGGCGGCAGAACGCTTGGTCAGCCAGCTGTCAGCTAAGGAAAATGCGGTGCATTTACCGCATGAATTACTGAAAACCCTGTCCGATCATTATGAACTGGTCAGTATGCCAAACCCGACCAATGTGCTGACCCGGCATGCCTATATGGTCAATGGCATGGACAGTGAAGCGGCCGAACTGGCCCAGCAGTTAAGAACTGAAATTTTACGTGGCAAGCACTCTAAAGCGTCTTAAGACGCAGCAGCCGCTGTCGTCTGATCAAAATCCTGACCCGTGTCAGGATTTTTTGATAGAGGCTTAGAGTTTGAGGAGCTTTTTTTGCAGTAAATAGGCCTGTGCACTGTGCAGGGGCTGTTCCGGTTCCGGCTGCACTTTCTGCCAGTGGCCATCGGACTGCAATTCCCAGGCATTCTGGTTGTCATTTAAATAGCTGCGTAAACCATCTTCGACAATACATTTCTTGATCTTGCTGTCCAGAATCGGGAAACAGGTTTCAACCCGTGAGAACAGGTTACGTCCCATCCAGTCAGCGCTGGCACAGAACAGTTTTTTCTCGCCGCCATGTTCAAAATAATAGACGCGGGTATGTTCCAGGAAACGACCGACAATCGAACGCACCCGGATATTGTCTGACATGCCCGGCACTTGGGGAATCAGGCAGCAAATCGAACGGATAATCAGATCAACCTGCACCCCGGCCTGCGAGGCACGGTATAGCGCCGCAATCAGTTGTGGCTCGGTCAGGGCATTGACTTTAATCATGATCTGCGCGGCTTTGCCGGCCTGGGCAAATTCAATTTCCTGTTCAATCAGTTTCAGCAGTTCAGTGTGCAGGGTGAACGGCGCATGCAGCAGGTTTTTCAGTTTGGCCATTTTGCCCATGCCGGTCAGTTCCTGGAACATGCGGTGCACATCTTCACAGATATCCGGCTGGGTGGTCATCAGGCCGTAGTCGGTGTACATGCGCGCATTGCCGGCATGGTAGTTACCGGTGCCCAAGTGCACATAACGCACCAGCTGGTCCTGCTCGCGGCGTACCACCAGAATCATTTTGGCATGGGTTTTATAGCCGACAATGCCATACACCACTACCGCACCGGCTTCCTGCAGCACGTTGGCAACCATGATATTGGATTCTTCGTCGAAGCGGGCACGCAGTTCAATGACCGCAGTGACTTCCTTGCCATTACGCGCCGCTTCAGCCAGTACCTGCACAATTTCCGAGTCCGGACCACTGCGATACAGGGTCTGTTTAATTGCCAGCACATGCGGATCTTTGGCCGCTTCTTTGAGCAGGCTGATCACCGGCTGAAAAGAATCAAACGGATGATGCAGCAATACATCCTGCTTTTTCAGCACCTCAAAAATTGGTTTCTGCTTGCGAAATACCGGCGGAATCACCGGACTAAAAATCGGATATTTCAGTTCCGGACGGTCAAAACTGGTGGTGAGACGCGACAGGTTAATCGGGCCACTGGTCTGATACAGCTGCTGCTGATCCAGATCAAACTCATCTAGCAAGTAGTCAATAATGCTCTGCGGGCAGTCATCTTCAATTTCCAGACGCACCGCACGACCAAAACGGCGTGATGACAGTTCATCTTTTAAGGCCACCGCCAGATCATCGACATCTTCCGACAGAATCAGGTCGGCATTTCGGGTCACACGAAAAGCATAGCAGCCGGTGGCTTTCATGCCCGGGAACAGGTCATTGATATGCTGCTGGATAATCGCCGTCAGAAAAATCTGTTCCTCACCCTCCCCGGCCACTTCAGGCGGCAAGGCAATTAAGCGCGGCAAGGAACGTGGGGCTGGCACAATCGCCATTTCAATTTCACGGCCAAAGGCATCCTTACCTTCCAGACTGACAATAAAGTTCAGGCTTTTATTGACCAGTCGCGGAAACGGATGTGACGGGTCCAGACTGATTGGGGTCAGTACCGGCTGGACCTGTTTGGCAAAATACTGGGCAATCCAGGGTTTATGCTTGTCCTGAATTTGTGGATATTGGATAAAACGAATCCCGGCCTGCTGCAACTGCGGCAGAATGTCCTGATTTAAGGTGCGATATTGCAGCTCGACCGCCGCATGAATTTCTTCAGATAACTGTGCCAGCACCAGTTCGGTCGGAATTGCATCCGGAGTGCGGGTCAGGGCATTTAAATCCAGCTGTTTCATTAAACCCGCCACGCGGATTTCAAAAAACTCATCCAGATTTCGGGAAAAAATAATCAGAAAGTTTAAGCGTTCCAGCAGCGGCAGACGCTCATCCAGCGCTTGGGCCAATACCCGTTGATGGAACTCGAATAATGCCAGTTCCCGATTGAAATAGGTCATGGATGAATGCTGAAAATCGCTCATATCTCACTCTATGCTGTCTTACAACAGTCTGTTTGTGCCGCCTCTGTGAGGGCATCTTAGAAATTGAATATGACAGTTGTGTTACAAAAATGACCAAATGATGAAAATTAGCCCAAATTTGTTCAAAATAAAAATCTGTTTTTTATCATTTTTTTGTTTTTTTATCTAAGTAAAAAGACAGCATATTCAATATACTAAGGCATCCTTGCCTTGATGACAGCCGGATGACAGCTGTCCTTTATTGGCGCTGCCGGCTGGCCCAATAGGTGGCCAGTGCCGGTCCAGAAATATTGTGCCATAAACTGAAGATGGCGCTCGGCACGGCGGTCACCGGAGACGCGGCAAAATGCACCGCCGCCAAGGCCACACCTAAGCCAGAATTCTGCATTCCGACTTCAATCGACACCGCTTTGCTGTCGGCATAGGGTAATTTAAATAAACGCGCCGCCCAGAAACCGAGTAAATAGCCCAGGCCATTGTGCAGCATCACCACCGCTAAAATCAGCAAGCCGCTTTCCAGAATCTGTGCCCGGCTGCCGGCAATAATTGCCGCGACAATGGCAACAATCGCCACCACCGAAACCAGCGGCATCAGGGTAATGGAACGCTCCACCTGAGTTTTAAACAGCGCGCGCAGCAGCAGGCCCAGTACAATCGGGAACAGTACCACCTGTAAAATCGAGCTCAGCATGGACCAGGCATCAATTTCAATCCACTGGCTGGCCAGCACAAAGAAAATTGCCGGGGTCAGCAGCGGCGCCAGCAAGGTCGACACCGAAGTACAGGCCACCGATAAGGCGGTATTGCCTTTGGCCATATAGGTAATCACATTCGAAGCCGTACCACCCGGACAGCAGCCAACCAGGATCACCCCAATGGCAATTTCAGCCGGTAACCGGAATAAGGCACATAACAGATAGGCCAACAGCGGCATCACCATAAACTGCGCGGCCACGCCAATCGCGACTGCTTTGGGGCTTTGCAGCACGCCTTTAAAATCCTGCAGTGACATGGTCATGCCCATACCAAACATGATGATGCCAAGCATCCAGGTAATATAGGCTTTTAACCAGACAAAAGCCTCTGGCTGATACATGGCAATCACTGCAAACAGCAGCACCCACAGGGCAAAAGTTTTCTGTACAAACTGGCTAAAACCTAACACCATAGACCTCGGCACGTTCTGAATGAATGATTCGGGCCAATCAGGCCAGGCTTGGCTGTGCAGCAGGCTGTAACAGGCTCAGCACATCTTTGCTATAGACCCGTTTCACCCCATGCGCCAGCATCTCCTGCCAGGCATGCTGCAATGAACCTTTCAGGTCTATGCCTTTGCTGGCATCGGCAATGACAAAGGTATTAAAGCCCAGCTTGCAGGCATCTATGGCGGTCCAGGCCACGCAAAAATCGGTGGCAATGCCGGTAATAAACACCGTGTCGATGCCACGCGCTTTTAAATAGCCGGCCAGGCCGGTGGTGGTTTTCTGATCTGCTTCCATAAAGGCCGAATAGCTGTCAATTTGCGCATGAAACCCTTTGCGGATAATCAGCTGCGCCTGGGGCAAGTCCAGCGCCGGATGCAGTTCGGCATCGGCGGTACCCTGGACGCAATGTGCCGGCCACAGCACCTGCTCGCCATATTCCAGCGTCACCACCTCATACGGCTGTTTGCCCGGATGATTGTCGGCAAAAGAAATATGATTCTGCGGATGCCAGTCCTGAGTCAGGACAATATTGTCGAAGACCTGCCCCAGCTGGTTAATGATCGGAATAATCTGATCGGCATCAGCGACGGCCAAATTGCCGCCCGGCGTAAATCCATTTTGTACATCTACTACGATCAATGCCGTCTGCGCTTGCATAACACCTATCCATGTTTCGCTTATTGTCAGCGTCCTAGCATATACCAAATGGATGGTTTTGTTGCAGTGGAATCATTGGACTGCACGGTGAAAACAAAACAGCCCGCATATGCGGGCTGTCTGAAGGGGTCGTTACAATGCGTGTTTAGTTTTGAATACGACGCACCAGCAGTAACATAAAGATGGCAGAGATCACGATACATGGAATCGCGGCAGAGATCACCCCTGCTGCACCAAAGCCAGCCGTTAACAGTGAACCGGCAATCGCAGGCCCAAGCATCGCACCAACACGACCCACGGCAGACGCCACACCAATACCGGTACCACGCACTTCAGTTGGATACACGATACCACCGAAGGCATACAGCACGCCCTGACAGCCAATGACGAATGCACCCACCAGCGCAGAGGCCAGATACATTTGAGTTAATGAACCTGCAGCGTTCAGTGCCAGCAGACCGGCCAGAATACCGCCGTACATCAACAGAATGACATAGGCTTTTTTCCAGCGATCGGTCAGCATACCCAAAATAACGGTACCAATCGTCGCGCTGACCATGAAGTAGAACTGTGCAGTTGCGCCTTCTTTACGCGAGAAGCCCAGTTCCTGGAACAGCGACGGTAACCAGCTCAGCATGATGTACACCACCATCAGGGTGAAGAAATAGCTGACCCAGATGAACATGGTACGTAGCAGGTTGTTCGAGTTAAACAGATCTTTAAACGAACCTTGTGGCGTAGCTTCTGCTGTCGTATTCGCAGCCTGATCTTTGGCTTTTAAATATTCCTTTGATTCTGGCAATAACCACATCATCACTGGAATGACGATAATCGGTAATAAACCGCCTAGGTAGAAAATGTTTTTCCAGTTAGAACCGAAATCGGTACTGGCAATTAACGATAAAATCGCAGCACCGACTGGCATACCACAGTACATCAGACCTACGGCACGGCCACGGTTTTGTGGTGATACCGCTTCAGAGGCCAGCGTAATCAGAATTGGCATGGCTGCACCCAGACCGGCACCGGCCAGGAAACGTACCGCCAGCAATGAGTTAAAGCTGTTGACCCATACGGTACATAAAGTAAAGACCGCAAACACGGCAGTCGACCAGATTAGCACCTGTTTACGGCCAATACGGTCTGCCACGCGTCCACCAACCAGTGCACCAGGCAATAAGCCCAGAATCCCTGCACTAAAAAACACCCCCAATTGCGAGCTATCGAGGCCAAAATGCTCACGGATACCAACTGCGGCAATACCTGCTGCCTGGATATCCAAGCCTTCAATGACCGCAATCAAGAAACAGATGGCTACTGTCACAATCGCATGTCGATTATCTGATCTTTCCATTGGAGAATCCTTGTTTCAATCAGTGTTTATAAAAGGTTAAGACCGCCATCATCTATGAGGATGTCCTCTGAATTAACTACCAATAAGTGGAATAAAGCCCCGGTCTGGCAAAAAATTAATAGACATTTCTTATTTTAAGACGCACAAACATATAGTTTTAGAAAGACTTAATTGAGGCGCTTCAATTTAACAAAACAATAAAATTCATATAAATATCAAAGGATATAAATAAACAGACAGTCAAAACTATTATTTTTATTTAGATCTGAAAAAAATCATTCCGAGCTGGTTTAAGCAGGAAATGGCATTAAAAAAAGGCTATTCAAATAATTTTCAGGTCTAGTTTAAGTGTTTTTTTATCTTAATTCCGACCCTTTTACCTGGTTTTCGTGGCTTTTTACTGCATTTTCCAGGCAAAATTGCTGTCCGGACAGCTTCTATAGACCTATGCTTACTCGCCAGTTCATTCTAAAGTCGAAGATGAACCTGAACTGCTGTAAAAGCACCAACTTATGCCTTATACCGGACTGTTTTGAGCAGCGGATAAAGTTGATATTGGCTTTGACTTACGCATATTGTTCTGACACACTGAATCAGTCATAATTTGCATAAGCATTATTCAATCATGACTTATTGAATTCTGACTCAAATCAAAATACTGCAACCATCCACGTTTTCTGTTTCTACGAACTTTTGTGGATGGAAAAATAGGATATTTTTTCAAAATGACTCAGCAAGCACAGACCATTCAAGGCTCAATTGTCGCAATCGTCACCCCAATGTTAGAAGATGGCAGCGTAGATTGGAAAGGTCTCGAGAAGCTGGTTGAGTGGCACATAGAACAAGGCACAAACAGTATTGTGGCCGTGGGCACGACAGGTGAAGCCTCTACATTAAGCATGGCTGAACATACACGTGTGATTAAAGAAATCATTCGCGTGGCCAACAAACGTATCCCGGTGATTGCTGGTACTGGTGCAAACTCAACGCATGAAGCAATCGAACTGACCAGAGAAGCCAAAGAACTCGGCGCCGATGCCGCACTTCTCGTCACGCCATATTATAACAAGCCAACCCAGGAAGGGTTATATCAGCATTATAAGACTATTGCCGAAGCAGTGGATCTGCCACAAATCCTGTATAACGTTCCGGGCCGTACTGGCGTTGATATGTCCAATGAAACAGTGATTCGTCTGGCCGACATTCCACAAATTGTGGGCATTAAAGATGCCACTGGCGATGTACCACGTGGCCGTGAATTACTGGCTGGTCTGGCCGGTAAAGACATGACTGTCTATTCAGGTGATGATGCGACTGCCTATCAGTTAATGCTGGCTGGTGCCAAAGGCAATATCTCGGTTACGGCCAATGTGGCACCAAAAGTCATGAGCGAAGTTTGTGCCGCAGCCATTGCCGGCGACAATGACAGCGCTGAAGCACGTAACAATACAGTTGCAAATTTACACAATATTCTATTTTGTGAATCAAACCCAATTCCGGTGAAATGGGCACTTCATGAAATGGGCTTAATTGGTACCGGCATCCGCCTGCCATTAACGCCACTTGCAGAACAATATCGCGCACCGTTACGTGAAGCTTTACAGGCTTCGGGTGTCATTTAATAAGAGCACAATATTATGCAATTACGTTTTGGTTTAATCGCTGCACTTTCAGTGGTAAGTTTGGCAGGTTGTAGTTCTTTAGCCATCAGCAATGGCTCTCTGGATTATAAAGACACCACCACCCTTGCGCCCTTACAATATCCTGAAGGTGCTGTGGCCCGACCAGCAACGCCATTGTATCCTGCACCAACGGTTGACCCACTGGCCATTGAACATGCACCGAAGCTGGAAAACAGCCGTGGCAACCGTTTCGCACTTCCTCGTCCTCCAGCCGTAGAGCCAACTCAGGCCGCTGCTGTACAGGACAACACCGCGCCAGGTCGTCCACAACCGGTTGTAGATGGAAATCAAAATCCACTGCTCAAAATAGATGGAAATTCTGCTACAATTTGGCAGTATACGCTTGCCACACTCAGCAGCCTGAACCATAGCATTATTGGTCAGAGCAAAAACCGTTACGAAGTCACCATCTCGGTCGATCAACAGACCTACGTCTTAAGACTCACCTCTGTCGGTACAAGTAACAACCTGGCTGTGTTCAACGCCGACAACAGTTTTGCAGACAAAGAAAAAGCTGCAGACCTGTTGGCCCAGATTTACCAAAATTGGCCAGCCTAGACATTACTAGGCATTTTTTTCTGAAAAAGGTTCCCTCATGTTAAAACAAACCTTGCTCTATACTGGTAAAGCGAAATCTGTTTATACCACAGATAGTGAAGACCACCTGATTTTAGTCTTTCGTGACGATGCCTCTGCGTTCAATGGCGAAAAGATCGAACAACTAGATCGTAAAGGTAAGGTGAACAACCGTTTTAACGCCTTTATTATGGAAAAACTGGCTGAAGCCGGTATCGAAACGCATTTTGAAAAACTGCTGACCCCAAATGAAGTGTTGGTGAAAAAGCTGAGCATGATTCCGGTTGAATGCGTAATCCGTAACTATGCAGCTGGTTCTCTGTGCCGTCGCCTCGGTGTCGAAGAAGGCAAGGAACTGACCCCGCCAACATTTGAACTGTTCTTTAAAGATGATGCCTTAGGCGATCCAATGGTCAACGAATCTCAAGCAATTGCGCTGGGTTGGGCGACTGCTGAGCAGCTGGCACAAATGAAAGAACTGACTTACAAAGTTAACGATGTACTAAAAGCCCTGTTTGATGCCGGCAACATGATTCTGGTCGATTTCAAACTTGAATTTGGTGTGTTCCACGACCGTATCGTGCTGGGTGATGAATTCTCTCCAGACGGCTGCCGTCTATGGGACAAAGACACCAAGAAAAAACTCGACAAAGACCGTTTCCGTCAAGGTTTAGGCGGCGTGGTTGAAGCCTATGAAGAAGTTGCGGCACGTTTAGGCATCAACCTCGACAATATCTGATCATCTCCAAGATGAACGATAAAAAAACCGGATCAGCTGATCCGGTTTTTTATTGGCTGAGTTTTCTCACTCTCAATCGAAAAAACAAATTCAACTTATAAAAATGATCGTTTTTACATATTTTTAGTTTTGACCTATGCTTAAGCACATAGGCAAGACACGGTAAATTTTACAGTGACTGCCGATCAGTTTCGTTAATCCTCGCGGATGTTCTCTCCCAATCTAACATCCAGTTTGGCCCAATTCATCCCTCTGAATTGGGCTTTTTTTTATTGCTACTGTTGCTGCTGCATCCAGCGCCGCTGCTGTAAACGCTCGGCTTCAACTTCGCGTTTATTGCGCGCCGATTCATACAGCTTGGTGCCTTTTAATTCTGGCGGCAAATAATCCTGCAATACAAAATGCTCCGGATAATTGTGCGGATACAGATAATCCACCCCGTAGCCCTGCTCTTTCATCAGCTTGGTCGGCGCATTACGCAAATGTAACGGTACCGGCAAATTGGCGGTTTTTTCCGCCAAGTCCAGCGCCTTGTTAATGGCCAGATAGGTACTGTTACTTTTGGCACTGGTGGCCAGATAGACTGCACATTGGCCCAGAATAATCCGCGCTTCCGGCATACCAATCACCTGCACTGCGCGGAAACATTCACCGGCCAGCAACAAGGCATTTGGGTTGGAATTGCCAATATCTTCCGAGGCAGCAATTAGCATACGCCGCGCAATAAACAGCGGATCTTCTCCACCCTTGAGCATGCGCGCCATCCAGTACAGAGTCGCATCCGGGTCACTGCCGCGAATCGACTTAATAAAGGCCGAGACCAGATCATAATGCTGCTCGCCAGATTTGTCGTAACGGGCAATATTCTGCTGCGCCACTTTCACGACCAGGGCATTGTTAATACTGTTTTCTGTGTCCGGCTCAAAGGTGCCGGCAATCAGCTCGAGTAAATTGAGTGCCTTACGTGCATCACCCGCCGCAAACTGCACCAGTGCTTCAAACTCTTCAATCTGGATATAACGTTCTTTTAAGAAGCTATCATTCTGGACGGCCTGGGTCAGCAGCTGCTGGATGGCCTCGGCACTCAGTGCATTTAAGGTATAGACCTGGCAGCGCGACAGCAAGGCACTGTTCACCTCAAAAGACGGGTTTTCCGTGGTGGCACCAATCAGGGTAATTTTGCCCTTCTCGACTGCGTTTAATAAGGCATCCTGCTGGGATTTATTAAAGCGGTGAATCTCGTCAATAAACACCACCGGCGTTAGTAAATCGCCGCCATCGGCAATCACTTCACGTAACTCCTTGACCCCGGTATTGAGCGCAGACAGACTGACAAAAGGACGATCAACCGCCTGCGCCAGCAACAAGGCAATGGTGGTTTTTCCAACGCCTGGTGGTCCCCAGAAAATAATCGAAGGCAAATGGCCCTGATCAATCATTTGACGTAACGGGGCCTGCTCCCCCAGAAGATGATCTTGACCGATAATCTGCGACAGATCGCGCGGGCGCAAACGTTCAGGAAGTGGAATATGGCTGTCTGACATAGAAGGTTTTCTGTACAAAGCTGCGGCTGAGTGTACTATGTTATGGCAAAATGCAGTATTTCAATAGCCGATTTTTTAGCGCTTGCTGCGGGAAACTCAGCCTGAGTGTCGGCAGTTGTTTTATCAGGTTTAAATCGCCAATTTTGCTCTTAAAGATACAGACGGCCTAAAAACTTAACGTACCCAGCGCACAATATAGTCTTCTATTTCTTCTTCATTGACTTCCGTTTCAGAAATACAGCGGCCAGCGGCCGATTTTTTGGCGCGAATCACGCTCTGACGTGAACCGGTATTTAAATAATGCCAGGACGGCAGGTTTTTACCTTCTTTTAAACGGCGATAGGCACAGCTTGGCGGTAGCCAGTGAATACTGTCCAGCTTTTCCGGCGTCAGCTGAATACAGTCCGGCACCTGTTGCTGCCGGTTCGGATAGTCCGAACAGCGGGCAGTCGTACAATCCAGCAGCTTGCAGGCCACTTTGGTGTAAGCGACTTCATGACTGTCTTCATCTTCCAGTTTAACCAGGCAACATAAGCCGCAGCCATCACACAGCGCTTCCCATTCTGCCTGGGTTAAGGCTGTTAACGGATAATTTTTCCAGAATTGGGGACGAAGCTGATCAGACATGATGCACAACACTACAAAATAACCGGTCTATTATAACAGTCTTCTACAAAAGCATCTGCTATGTCATAGATACAATAGAATCATAGACTTAAATAAATAGTTGAACACTTAATAAACAAAAGCAAAACAATCAAATCAGCGACTTGCCCCTATACTTGATCAAGAAGTATAAAAACACATGGAGAAAAATTATGTTTCGTTGGGCCATTATCTTCGCTGTAATCGCACTTATTGCCAGTCTACTCGGTTTCGGTGGTGTCGCTGGTTTATCTAAAGATTTCGCGGTCATTCTGCTGGTTATTGCTGTTATTCTGGCAATTGTCGGCTTCCTGTCCCGCGGCAAGGTATAGTTTCTTATACCCTGACCCTCACAAAAAAGAAGGATGCAAATCCTTCTTTTTTTATGCCTGTGTTTAGACCGACAGCAGATACAGACAGATTATTCTTTGAAAAATAACTTAAAAATATTTTCTCACATTTGTTTAGGCCCATTGAAATGTTTTTCAAACCGCTGTCTCATTTTTATGTTTTAATCGAATTATTTCAAAAAACACAAGGATTGGACGCATGACTTTAGCAATCAAAACTCGCGAAATTCAGTATACGGCGGCAGATGGTAGCCAGTTGGTTGGTTATTTTGCTGCACCCGAAACCGATGCACCAGTCGCGGGTGTGATTGTGGCACCGGAATGGTGGGGCCGAAATGAATATATTGAACAGCGTACCCGCGAACTGGCAGAACATGGTTATGCCGCCCTGGCCATTGATATGTATGGCGACAAGAAAAATACCACCACGGCTGCCCAGGCCAATGAATGGATGAGCCAGACCTTTGAAGACCCGAATACAATTGTGACTCGTGCGTCTGCAGCTTTGGACACTTTAGCTGCCCAACCGGAAGTAAATCAGGCTAAACTGGCAGCCATTGGCTTCTGTTATGGCGGCAAAGTGGTGCTGGATTTGGCCCGTTCAGGCGCCAACCTGCAAGCCGTTGCTACTTTCCATGCCATTCTGGCGGCCAGAGAACCAGCGCAGGAAGGCAAGGTACAGGCAGAAATTCTGGTGCTGCATGGTGAACTGGACAGCATGGTAACGCTGGATGATGTGGCCAGCTTCCGTGAAGAAATGCACGCTGCCCAGGTAGAACATGACGTGATTGTGTTTGAAGATGCCAAGCACGGCTTTAGTAACCCGCTGGCCGATGAACGTGCCAAAGCCAATGGCGTCGACCTCGGCTATAGCCCGGTAGCAGAACAGCAAAGCCTGGATGCCATGTACCAATTATTACAACGCCGTTTGGCCTGATTCTGGCATGAGGCCATATATATTGAAAAAGATTAATGAATTTGAATAGAGGATAGAAGAATGACCGAACAAGACTGCCCATATTGCAACTTTGATGAATATGATGTCATTGCCAAAAATGATTATGGCGTGATTCTACCCGAACCGAACGCATTGTCTAAAGGCCACTGTGTCATTATCCCTCTACGTCATGTCAGTTCTTTTTTTGATGTTACCGACAAAGAACGTAAAAGCCTGATGTCGCTGCTGGAACTGGCGCGGAATGAATTACAGCTGCGCCATCAACCGGCGGGCTTTCATGTCGGCTTTAACGATGGCGATGTGTTTGGCAGCCCATCGCAGCATTTGCATATCCACATTATTCCGCGCTATGAAGGTCAAATCCTCAAGCTAGACCAACGCTGGGGTATGAGCGGCAGCATCTAAGCCTTGCCGCTACCAAAACAGAAGGTGATGCCGCGGCATCACCTTTTTTATTGCCTGCTGCACCGGCAAGATTTGGGTATACTAGGCGCCTGCTTAACAGTTCCGGTTCTCATGTCTGCCTTTTCTTTTTCCCACGCCCTGCTTTCCTGGTTTGATGTACACGGTCGCCATGACCTGCCCTGGCAGGTGGCCGATGATCCGTATAAAGTCTGGGTATCGGAAATCATGCTGCAGCAGACCCAGGTCAAAACCGTGCTGCAATATTTCGAACGTTTTATTCAGCGTTTTCCCGATGTGGAAAGCTTAGGCCGTGCCTCCTGGGATGAGGTAGCGCCATACTGGGCCGGACTCGGTTACTATGCCCGGGCACGCAATCTGCATAAAGCAGCTGGCATAGTGGCCCAGCAAGGACATTTTCCGGAAAATCTGGAACAGTGGATGGCCCTGCCCGGCATTGGCCGCTCGACCGCAGGCGCACTGATGTCTTTGGGTCTCAGACAATACGGCGTGATTATGGATGGCAACGTCAAACGGGTGCTGGCGCGCTTTTTTGCCATTGAAGATGATCTGTCCAAACCGGTACATGAACGGGCCTTGTGGCAGCTGGCAGAACAACTGTGCCCGACCGAGCGTAATCATGACTACACCCAGGCGATTATGGACCTCGGTGCCACCATCTGTACCCCGAAAAAACCCTTATGTCTGTACTGCCCGATGCAGCAGCACTGCAAGGCCCATCAGCAGGGCCTAGAAGCCGAATTACCATTTAAAAAACCGAAAAAAGCCGTGTCTGTGAGACAGGCCCAGGTATTGCTCTTACACAGTGATGGCCAGTGGCTCTGGCAGCAGCGACCGAATAGCGGTCTCTGGGGCGGATTATGGTGCCTGCCGATTATTGATGATCCAGCGCAGTTTCAGGTGCTCTGTCAGCGTCTGGGCCTGAAACAGCGACAACAGCAGCTGCAGATTTCACACAGCTTTACCCACTTTACCTGGCTGCTGGATGCCAGTGTAATTCCGGTCGAGCCGGACCAGCAGGAACATCTGGCGATTGAGCTGGACGCCGAATGGATGACGCCGGCACAGGCCACTGCACGTGGACTGCCGACCGCCATGAAAAAATTGATCTCGGCCGCCGATTTATGACATAGTCAAAGACTGGAATTCGAATACCATCGACATAATAATCATCAGGGAGATGCTGTGCTTCGCTCGATTTCACTCTGCTGTGTTTTCTTCAGTCTGATTCTGCTAGCGGCCTGTACCTCGGCACCGAAAAAACCTGCGGCGCCCCTACCGCCGGCCATGGTCAAAAAACTGCAGCACATGCCACTTAAAACCCGCTTGCCAGTGCCGGTACAGGGCGTCAAACGTCAGCACTTGCAAGATACCTGGGGCGCGTCACGCAGTCGCGGTCGCCTGCATGAAGGCATTGATATTCTAGCGCCACGCGGCAGCAAGGTGTACAGCGCCACCGAAGGCCTCATTGCCGACTTACGCAATAACAATTTGGGTGGTAAAGTGGTATGGATTCTGGGACCGGGCGGCAGCTGGCATTATTATGCCCATCTGGACCGGCATAAACGTGGCCTGAAGGTCGGAGATTATGTCAAGAAAGGCGATCTCATTGGCTATGTCGGCAATAGCGGCAACGCCCGCCATACCGCGCCGCATCTGCATTATGGCCTGTATTTAAATGGCAAAGGTCGCGGTGCAGTCAATCCCTATCCCTATTTACGTTAGTTTGCTTTAGGAAGTGTACATGTCAGAAGCATTGATCAATCGACTGGTCGAATTTGCCGAATCCGGGAATCAACAGAAAATTATGTTGAACGGCCAGAGTCATCAGGGCTGGATCATGGAAATTACTGAAGATGCACTTCTGATCAGCACCGGCTATGCCGATAAATCCGGCAAGGATGTCTGGATTGCCTTTGCCGATCTGCCTCAGGCGGAATTGTCTTACTGGGATAACCGTCAGGATCAATGGGTTCATTTCCAGCTTTAAACCCGTACAGGAGCATCATCTATGGATCGAACACGCTGCGGCTGGTGCTCCGAAGATCCGCTCTATATCGCCTACCACGACCAGGAATGGGGCCGCCCGCTTCACGATGAAGCGCAGCTGTTTGAAATGCTATGTCTGGAAGGCCAGCAGGCCGGTCTGGCCTGGATTACCGTGCTCAAAAAACGCGAATGTTACCGTCAGCATTTTTTTCAATATTCCATTGCCGATATTGCCGCGTTGTCTGATCAGGCCTTGCAGGACAAATTACAGGATCGCGGATTAATCCGGCATCCGGCCAAACTCGCAGCCATCCGCACCAATGCTCAGGCCTGGCTCCAGCTGCAGCAGCAAGGTATCAATCTGGTCGACTGGCTGTGGCAATTTGTCGATCATCAGCCCGAGCAGCATACCGTGCCCGATTATCGCAGCGCCCCGACCTATACTGCAGCCAGTCTGGCACTGTCTAAAGCTTTAAAAAAGCAGGGCTTTCAATTTGTTGGCCCCACCATCTGTTATGCCTTTATGCAGGCCGTCGGCATGGTCAACGACCATGAAGATCACTGCGCCTTTAAATCTCTTCCCCCTTTAGCCGAGGAGCACTCATCATGAGCAACACTACCATTCGTGCCTATGCCGCCATGCAACCCGGCGAAGCGCTGGTGCCATATCAGTTTGATGCTGGCGAACTGTTGCCGCATCAGGTCGAAGTTCAGGTGGAATATTGTGGCCTGTGCCATTCCGATTTATCGGTGATTAACAATGACTGGCGCTCTTCGGTCTATCCGGTGGTGGCCGGGCATGAAATTATTGGCACCATTGTCCAGTTAGGAAGTGAAGCCAAAGGATTATCTGTGGGCCAGCGCGTCGGCATTGGCTGGACGGCAGAAAGCTGCCAGCACTGCGATCCATGCCTGTCCGGCCGGCAGGTGCAATGTACCGGCGGCAGTGTCGCCACCATTGTCGGCCATGCCGGCGGTTTTGCCGATAAGGTCCGCGCCGGCTGGCAATGGGTCATTCCCTTACCGGATGATCTGGATGCGGAAAGTGCCGGCCCGCTGCTCTGTGGCGGTATTACCGTATTTGATCCGATCATTAAGCACCAGATTCAGGCGGTGCATCATGTCGGGGTGATTGGAATTGGCGGCCTTGGGCATATTGCCATTAAACTGCTCAAAGCCTGGGGCTGTGAAATTACGGCCTTCAGTTCCAACCTGGAGAAAACCGCAGAGTTAAAAGCCATGGGCGCCGATCATGTGGTGAATAGCCGTGACAGCGCTGCCCTGAAAGCCCAGCGTGGCAAGTTTGACCTGATTTTAAGTACGGTGAATGTTAGCCTGGACTGGCCGGTATATCTGTCTGCCCTGGCACCAAATGGTACGCTGCATATGCTGGGCCTGACCTTAGAGCCGTTACAGGTCTCGGCTGGTGCGTTAATTGGTGGTGGCAAAGCGGTGACGGGTTCATCGACCGGTTCACCATCGACCTTGCGCCAGCTACTGCAATTTGCCGCCCGCAAACAGCTGGCGCCGCAGGTTGAAGTGTTCCCGATGTCGCAGATTAACGAGGCAATTGAACATTTACATGCTGGCCGGGCGCGTTACCGGGTGGTGCTGAAAGCAGATTTTTAATCTGCTTTGAAGCCAAATCTATAATAGATACAATTACTCACGAATAAATTGGGCCGCCTCTGCGGCTGGCCCCGATTGTATAAAAAATGTGTTAGATATTCAGTCTGTTATGGCATATGCTTAACGATGCGCATATATTAATTAGCCAAACCGAATGATTGATGTCAGCGGTTTGATTCAAAAAGTCTGCTAACATGAAAGCAGCTTTGACACGATAAAATGATTTGAGAAAACCTATGAGTAAAGCCTTACCCATTGCTGTTGCTGTAATTTTAGGCGGTGCTGCACTTGTTCCTGTTTATTATGCAACTCAACACCCTGCCACTGTATCCTCAAAAGCATCTGCAAATGCGTCTGCGGTTGAAAAAATCAGCTATGCATTAGGCTATGAAGTTGCCCATCAAACTCCACCAGAGCTGGACATTAACAGCTTTGTGACTGGTGTCCGTGAAGGTCATGCGCGTCAGCAGCCAGCCTATACTGAAGAAGAATTACAAAAGGCCTATGAACAGTTCCAGCAGGAACTGCAACAAAAACAGGCTGATCAGGCCCAGCAGGCACAAACGGCCAGCGATGCCTTCCTGACTGAAAATGCCAAACAGGCAGGGGTACAAACCACCGCGTCAGGTCTGCAATATAAAATTACCCAGCAAGGCAATGGCAAACAGCCAACGGCCAGCTCTGTGGTAAAAGTACACTACACCGGTAAACTGGTCGATGGCAAAGTATTTGACAGCTCGGTTGAGCGTGGTGAACCAATCGAGTTCCCGTTAAACCAGGTGATTCCAGGCTGGACCGAAGGTCTGCAACTGATGAAAGAAGGCTCGAAAGCCACGCTGTATATCCCGTCACAACTGGGTTATGGCGAACAGGGCGTGCCGGGCATGATTCCACCAAACAGCACCCTGATCTTTGATGTTGAGCTGATTGAAGTAAAATGAAAACAAGGAGAGCCTGGCTCTCCTTCGTTGTTTAGGGACCCATAATATGAAAAAAACGATCACCCTGCTCGGCCT
Organism: Acinetobacter sp. Q85-2; assembly: GCF_013420555.1. Lineage (NCBI taxonomy): Bacteria > Pseudomonadati > Pseudomonadota > Gammaproteobacteria > Moraxellales > Moraxellaceae > Acinetobacter > Acinetobacter sp. Q85-2. Next base: position 31,133 of record NZ_VOXW01000013.1, on the reverse strand, counting down.
CGCCCTGTGTAGCGCGGCCACACTGGCTCAACCGGTGACCACCAAAAGCTCCACTGAACAGCAGGTGGGCTACAGCTTTGGTTATTTAATGGGGCGCAGCAATGTCGACACCTTAAAAGGTATGGATCTGGATGCCTTTGTGGCGGGTTTAAAAGCCGCCTCACTGGGCCAGCAAGCCAGCCTGAGCGATGAAGACATGGCCCGTATTCTGACCCAGTTCAAAAAGCAGGCCGAAGCCAAACAGCTGATTGAGCTGAAACAGCGCGCTGAAGCCAATGACATGATTGGCAAGGCCTTTCTGGCAGAAAACTCGCGTAAGGATGGGGTGAAAGTCACTTCATCGGGGCTGCAATATCTGGTTCTGCAAGCGGGTTCCGGAAAAAAACCGAAAGCCAGCTCCAAAGTACGCGTGCATTATGAAGGCCGCCTGATTGATGGCACCGTGTTTGATAGCTCGATGGCACGGCAGCAACCGGCTGAATTTCAGGTCACACAAGTCATTCAGGGCTGGACCGAAGGGCTGCAACTGATGCGTGAAGGAGCCAAATACCGCTTCTTTATTCCAGCGAATCTGGGCTATGGCCAGATTGGTTCTGGCGATGCGATTGAACCGAACAGCACCCTGATTTTTGATGTCGAACTGCTGGAAGTGATCAATAAATAAAGATGCTTGTGCTGCTCATGCAGCCTCATCTTTCAATAAAAGCCCATAAAAAAAACCCTTTGAGACTCAACGGCTCAAAGGGTTTTTTTATAGGAGCTGAACATCTTTCGCGCTCAGCTCTCAGTAATTAAGGTTTTAAATGACGCGGTCTAAAACCAGTGGCCAGCAGACCAAGAGCATAAGCTGCCACACCCACCACACACAGCAGTAGTACTTCCAGCACACGCATCCATTGCGATACATCACCGTTATACCAGCTCAAGGCGTACCATAAGGCAGCCACCATCACCGCATTGGCCGTGCCAAACTGGAACAGCAGTTTTTTCCAGTGCCCACCAAAACGGAAAATATCGCGTTTATGCAAATAGAAATACAGCATACCGGCATTGACCAGCGCGGAACCTGAAGATGCCAGTGCCAGCGCCATGTGCTCGGCTTCCCAGTCAATCAGTTTAAACAGCCCAATAAACACCACGTTTAAAATGGCATTGGCTGCCACCGCCATTAAACCGACCCGAACCGGGGTGCGGGTATCCTGCTGGGCATAAAAGCCCGGAGCAAAAACTTTAATCAGCATAAAGGCGATGACCCCGGCACTCATACATTGCAGGGCCAAGGCCGTCATCTGGGTATCTTCCCAGGTGAACTGGCCGCGCTGGAACAGGGCCTGAATAATTGGGGTCGACAGCATAAACAGTGCAATACTGGCAGGCACACCAGCCAGCACAATAATTTTCGCCGCCCAGTCCATCATGCCACGGAATTTTTCCTGATTCTGCTCGGCATGGCGCGCCGACAAGGATGGTAAAATCACCGTACCAATTGCCACCCCAATCAGGCCCAGCGGCAACTCGGTCATCCGTTCGGCACTGTACAGCCACGATACCGAACCATCCTGCATAAATGACGCCCAGATGGTGTTCAGCAACAGGTTAATCTGGGTCACCGATACCCCAAACAGGGCCGGCAGCATCAGCTTCATGATGCGCTCAACGCCTTCATGCTTGAAGTCGATTTTTGGCGGAATCAGCAGCTTTTTACGCCATAATTCCGGAATCTGGATCGCCAGCTGCAAGGCTCCGGCAATAATCACCGCCCAGCCCAAGGCCATAATCGGCTCGGCCATATACGGCGTTAGCCACAGGGCTCCGGCAATCATGGCCAGATTTAGTAGCACCGGTGCAAAGGCCGGCGTGGTAAAGGAGCCATAACTGTTTAAGATGCTGCTGGCAAAAGCGGTCAGCGACATAAACAGCAAATAGGGAATGGTCAGGCGGAACATGTCCGTGGCCAGCGCAAATTTTTCCGGATCACTATGGAAACCCGGCGCATAAACGTACATCACCGCCGGCGCCGCCACCATAGCAGCCAGTGTCAGCAGGCTCATCACCGAGGCCAGACAGCCAAACACCCGGCTAATCAGAATCTGCACTTCGGCATGGGTGCGGCTGGTTTTATATTCGGTCAGAACCGGAATAAAGGCCTGGGAAAATGCCCCTTCAGCAAACAGTCGCCTGAAAAAGTTCGGGATACGAAAGGCCACCACAAAGGTATCGAAATCCTTTCCCGCACCAAACACATTTAATAACACAATATCCCGCACCAGTCCCAACACCCGGGACAGCATGGTCATCGCACTGACAATAAAGGTCGATCGCCAAAGCGCCATCGGAACCACCCAAATAAAAATTTAGCCGCTATTGTAAAGAAACCTAAGCACAAGTTTCGTTATGAATTGATGAAGATGCTGCTTCTATCCTGCTGTTGCAGTCACGCAGTAAAGACCGGAACCGGCTCCAGTCAAAATAAGGTCCCGGATCGGTCTTGCGCCCCGGGGCAATATCGGAATGTCCAGCCAGATGACGCTGGATTTTCGGATAGGCCTGCTGCAAGGCCGACACCACTTCCGCCAGTACCTGATACTGGATCGCTTCAAAGGGCAGATCATCACTGCCTTCCAGTTCAATGCCAATGGAATAATCATTACATTCCGGCTTGGCCAGATAACTGGAACGTCCGGCATGCCAGGCGCGGTCATTGAAATTGACACATTGCAGCACTTCGCCGCTACGCAAAATCAGCAGATGCGCCGAGACCTGCATCCCTTCAATGGTCTGAAAGTAAGGATGCGCCGACCAGTCCAGCCGGTTTTGAAAAAACTGTTCGATATAACCGCCGCCAAACTGTGATGGCGGCAAACTGATATTGTGAATCACCACCAGCTGAATTTCGGTCTGCTGCGGACGCTGGTTAAAATTCGGTGAAGGCACCTGCCGCGCACCTTTTAACTGTCCCTGGATGACCTGAAAAGAAGCCGCCTGCTGCATAGAATGATCCTGATATTTTTTTCAGTATAAAAATTTAGCCCATCCTAAAACTTTCAGCTGAAAATCTCAAATCAGACAAAAAAGCCGCGAAAAAGCGCATCGGGCCAGCCGAACAGTGCTAATATATCGCGCAATTTTCATGGGTAAAGAGATAAGGACAGGCAATGAGCATACCACAATCTTTATTGGAGCAATCTATCCAGATCAATATTCAGCAGGCCCTGCAGGAAGATATTGGCGAGGCAGATATTACCGCTTTACTTACCCCGGAAGATGAACAGGCCACCGCCACCATTATCAGCCGTGAAGACATGGTGCTGGCTGGTCAGCCTTGGGTGAATGCCTTAATCCAGCAATACGATCCAAGCGTTCAGATTGAATGGCTGAAACAGGATGGTGATCGCGTGGCGGCCAATGAAGCCTTTTTAAAGCTGGCCGGTTCTGCGCGCAGTTTATTGACCGTAGAACGCCCTGCCCTTAACTTTGTCCAGACTCTATCGGCCGTGGCCACCAAAACCGCTGAATATGTGAAACAGCTCGATGGCCTGCACACCAAACTGCTGGATACCCGTAAAACCTTGCCGGGTCTGCGGATTGCACAAAAATATGCGGTCACTGTAGGCGGCGGCCAAAACCATCGTCTGGGGCTGTTTGATGCCTTCCTGATTAAAGAAAACCATATTATGGCTGCTGGCGGTATTGCCCAGGCCATTGCCAAAGCCCATCAAATTGCACCGGGCAAACCGGTGGAAGTAGAAGTTGAAACCTGGGATGAGCTGAATCAGGCTCTGGACGCTCAGGCCGATATCGTGATGCTGGATAACTTTAGCCAGCAACAGATGATTGATGCAGTCAAGCATGTGGCCGGTCGCTGCAAACTGGAAGCATCGGGCAATATCACCATTGCCAACCTGCGTGAAGTGGCCAGCACTGGTGTCGATTATATTTCTATGGGCGCTCTGACCAAAGATGTCAAAGCGGTCGATTTATCCATGCGTTTTAATGCTTAATCGCAATTCGATATTTGTCGATAACGAAAAAAGGTGCCTCATGAGGCACCTTTTTTATTCATTTAGGGTGAGTCGATGGCCGCAAGACTTTAATCATCTGCACGGCCGTCGCCATCACGGTCCTGATTCAGCATGGTGCCATCACCATCACGGTCATTGGCCGTATCACACGCGCTTAAACCAAAGGCGCCCATCGCCAGTAAGATCATCAAGTATTTCATGGTACATCCCTCTTTTTTGCTGTTTTAAAAAAATCACTGCGAGTTTTAGTAAGTCATGAAGCTCGGTTTCAGCATGTTGGTTTTTGTTATGAAGATGAATCTGCGCACAGCCGCTGGTTACGTTTGCTTCAATCACAAAAAAACGCATCCGGAGATGCGTTTTATAAATATATTGTTCTGATCTTGCAGTGTTTACCAGCCCAAGGCCTGTTGCTGCTTTTTGATCAGTTCCTGAATGCCCTGCTCGGCCATTTCCAGCATGGCATTACATTGCAGACGGGTAAATGGTTTATCTTCAGCAGTGCCCTGAATTTCAATAAATTCACCGGCCTGGGTCATCACTACATTCAGGTCAGTCTGGCAGTTTGAATCTTCTTCATAGCACAGGTCCAGCAATACTTCGTCCTGATACATACCCACAGAAATAGCAGCGACCAGACCTTTTAACGGGTCCTGTTTAATTTTTTTGCTTTCCAGCAGTACATTCATGGCATCGACCAGCGCCACCGCTGCACCGGTGATCGCGGCAGTACGGGTACCGCCATCGGCCTGAATTACATCACAGTCAATGGTAATGGTATTTTCACCAAGTTTTTTCAGATCGACCATGGCACGCAGGCTGCGGCCAATTAAACGCTGGATTTCCTGAGTACGGCCGCTCTGTTTACCCCGTGCCGCTTCACGGTCACTACGCGTATGGGTAGAACGTGGCAACATGCCATATTCTGCAGTTACCCAGCCCTGGCCTTTGCCTTTTAAAAAGCGCGGTACCGAGTTATCAATACTGGCAGTACACAGCACTTTGGTATGACCAAATTCAACCAAGACAGAACCTTCCGCATAACGTGTGTAATTACGGGTAATTTTGACATCACGCAATTGATCTAGGGTACGTTGGTCGATACGCATAAGTTGTCCTTATTTTGACTCAAATAAATTGTCGGCCAGTATAGCAGATGCAAGCGCACAGGTTTTGTCCCCGGGTCGGCTTTTACACAATCTCGCCACAGAAAAGCGGGCCCTACACAGCCAATGCAACAGCATGGCTGCTGCCCGGACCGATTCTGCTCTATAATAGCCACAGAGATGAATTTTTAAACAGTATCAGGGATGTGACATGTCGATTCGGGAAGAACGTAAGCAGCAAAGTCGTCAGGCCATTTTAGATGCGGCCCTGACCTTAAGTACTGCCGAGCGCTCTTTTAGCAGCATCAGCTTAAGGGAGATTTCCCGCCATGTCGGGCTGGTGCCAACGGCGTTCTACCGGCATTTTCAGGATATGGATGAACTCGGTGCAGAACTGGTCGATCAGGTGGCGCTGCATTTAAAAAGCATTCTGCATCAGCTGGGTCAGGCCTATTTATATCTGCCCAATGCCAAAACCCGGACCAGCGTCGAACTGTTTTTTCAGGCGGTGGATCAGCATCCGCAGCAATGGATTTTTTTAATTGCCGAGCGTTGGGGCGGCTCGGCCACGGTGCGTCAGGCCATTGCCCGGGAAATCGAGTTTTTAATTGATGATTTTGCCAATGATCTGAAACGGGTAGAAAGCGTGCAGCATTTTGAACATCCGGAAGATTTTAAAGTACTGGCCAATATTTTAATTAACCTGTCCTTTAACTGGGCCATGAGCTGGATTGGCCTCAGTCGCCAGTTTGAAGGCGAGGCCTTAAGCCAGCAGCAGCACCAGTTTACCGAGCAGACCATTATCCAGGTGCAATTACTGTTTCGTGGTATCAGCCATTGGGAACGCCCAAGCACCACAATGCATGAAAACGCAGCACTAAAAAACCCGCTTTAAACAGCGGGTTTTTAACATCATGTTGGGCTTTTATTTGGCTTTACGTTCTTTATCGACCAGGTAATTCACCACCTGAATCACTTTGCCATTATCGCCCGACACCACATATTTACCATTAACCACCACTGCCGGCACACCGGTCAGCTGGTATTGGCGCGCCAATTTATTGGCCTGTGCCACTTTAGAGGTAATCGCAAAAGAGTTAAACATGCTGTTGAACTTGGCTTCAGGAATACCGTATTTGACAAAGAATTTGGCCTGGGATTTCTGGTCAAAAATCTGCTGACCTTTGTCATGAATGGCATGGAATAACGGCAAGTGGGTACGTTTACGGACACCCAGTGCTTCCGACACATAATAGCCGCGCGCATTCATTTCCCAGACCTGGTTCATGGCAGCCGGAGTGCGCACAAAGTTCACATCTTTTGGCAGCTTACGCAGCCAGGCTTGCATATGCGGCTCCAAGGTAAAGCAGTGGCCACAGCCATACCAGAAGAATTCACGGACTTCAATTTTACCCGGCACATCGACTTTGCCCGGATTGGCCAGTACGCGATAGTCTTGGCCTTCAACAAAATTGGCCGCCCATGCGCCACCTGAAATTGCAAACATTGCGGTTGCAAGGCTACCCAAAAGAAACTTTTTCATTGAACTTATTGTCCTCATAAATCGTTATGATTAGCTTATGCGAACACTATAAATCAATTATGCCGTTTTCGTTTTGCTTCTGTGAACTTTTTTACGGCTTTTATCGCTTTTTCCAGAATAAACGCTACACTAAACAGCATAGACTTTTTGAAATCATAATAACTTGATTGAGGTGACACCAATGTCGCAACTGAATGTTGATCCGCAAGAAATTGCCAAATTTGAAGCATTCGCAGCTATATGGTGGGATCAGCATTCTGAGTTCCGCCCTTTGCATCAAATTAACCCGCTCCGTTTAAACTGGATTGATGAACATTCAGGCGGACTGGCTGGCAAAAAAGTGCTGGATGTCGGTTGTGGCGGCGGCATTCTTTCGGAAAGCATGGCGCGCCGTGGTGCCGATGTACTCGGGATTGATATGGGCGAGGCGCCGCTGAATGTGGCACGTTTACATGCCCAGCAGGAAGGCGTCGAAAATATTCAATATCGCCAGATTCCGGTTGAGCAACTGGCAGAAGAACAGGCTGGCCAGTACGATGTGGTGACCTGTATGGAAATGCTGGAGCATGTACCCGATCCAGCCTCAATTATTCAGGCCTGCCAGAAGCTGGTCAAACCGGGCGGCCATGTGTTCTTCTCGACCATTAACCGTAATCCGAAAGCCTATTTATTTGCGATTATTGGTGCGGAATATGTGCTGCGTATGCTGGCCAAAGGCACGCATGACTATCATAAATTTATCAAGCCGTCCGAACTGGCACACGATATTCGCAATGCCGGCCTGAAACTGAAAGATATGACCGGTTTGCACTATAACCCACTGACCAAACGCTACTGGCTGGCGCCCAATGTTGATGTCAACTATATGGTGCATACCCTGAATGAAGGTGGCCAATGAAAGCGGTTTTATTTGACCTCGACGGCACCTTAATTGATACCGCGGCTGACTTTATCCGCATTATTCAGGACATGTGCCGCGATAAAGGCTGTGACATTGTCGCCGCCGAGCAGATTCGCACCCAAGTCTCTGAAGGCGCACGCGCCATGGTCAAGCTGGTGTATCCGGAGCTGGAAGTGGAAGACCCGGTCTTTTTAGGCCATCGCCAGCGCTTTTTGGACCTTTACGGCGCCGATATTGCGGTAGAAACCGACCTGTTTGAAGGCATGTATCCACTGCTAGAGCAGCTGGAACAGCAGCAAATTCCCTGGGGTATTGTCACCAACAAGCCACGCTGGCTCAGTGAAGCGCTGTTAAAAGCCCTGAACCTGACCGAACGCTGTGCGGTACTGGTCTGCCCGGAAGATGTCAGCAAGACCAAACCCGATCCGGAACCGATGTATCTGGCCGCAGCACAGCTGGGACTGGAACCGCAGCAGTGTATTTATGTCGGCGATCATCCACGTGATATTGATGCCGGACGCAATGCCAGCATGTACACCATTTTAGCCGCCTATGGCTATTTACCCTTACAACACAAAGATGACTTAACAGCCTGGCAGGCAGACTGTATAGTGAATAATGTCACAGAATTACATCAGGTCTTGCACCAGATGCTGTCACAGCAACAACAACATTCAATCACTTCATAATTACAGCAAAAAAACGGAGGTCGATCATGAAATATTCAGAATATCAACCTCGCCCTGATCTGCTCAAAGATCGCGTGATCCTGATTACAGGTGCGGGCGACGGTATTGGACGTGCAGCCGCGATCAGCTTTGCACTGCACGGCGCAACCGTTGTCCTGCATGGTCGCACCCTGAATAAACTGGAAGTCATCTATGATGAAATTGAAGGTTTAGGCGCGCCGCAGCCAGCCATTCTTCCGCTACAGCTGTCCAGTGCGTCATCGCGTGATTATGAATTGCTGGTCGATACGCTCGACAAGCAGTTTGGCCGTCTGGATGGCATTTTGCACAATGCCGGCATTCTGGGTGAACGGACCGAACTGGTGCATTATCCGGCTGATGTCTGGGATGATGTGATGGCCGTCAACCTGCGTGCACCCTTTGTTATGACCCAGGAACTGCTGCCTTTACTGGAAAAATCGGCACATGCTTCGGTGGTATTTGCCAGTTCGGGCGTCGGTCGTGAAGTACGTGAGCGTTGGGGCGCCTATTCGGTGTCTAAAATTGCCATTGAAGCGGTCAGCAAACTGTTTGCCCAGGAAAATGTACATCCGAATATCCGTTATAACTGCATTAATCCGGGCGCGACCCGCACCGCCATGCGCGCCAAGGCCTATCCGGATGAAGACCCGAAAACCTTGCCGACACCGGAATCAATCATGCCAGCCTATTTATATTTAATGGGCGATGACAGTCTGCACATGAACGGCCAGAGTATTGATGCACAGGACTAATGCCCTCGCTGTGTCCATGAAGGAAGCCTTGTGCTTCCTTTTTTATGCCCATCCATAAAGCTGTAATTGCTCCCACTTTGCGTAAATATACCGGTTTGGGCTTAAGTCGGCTTGAATTTCAGCAAAATTTGCCGATACTAAAGCCCTGTTTCTGATTATCCCGAGATGCCCATGTCTGACTTTAGCAATATCACAGTAACGACCCATGAAGATGGCATGGTGTCTTTATTGATTAATGGTCAAGCCATTTCTGAAAAATACGGCATGAAATTTGAAGCCAGTATTCTCGATGAACTGCAGGCACTCGAGGCCGGGCAAAACCTGAAACTGTTTGACCAGTTTATCTTTTCGCATACCGATCTGAACTTTGAACATCACTACAGTTATGTCACTGGCATTTATAAACAGGCCGAGGACTATGCCGTCTATAAAAACTTTGTCTACCGGATTCTGGTCGATGGCCAAGCCCCGGTCGAGCATGTGATTACCAAACAGGGCCAGCCAATGAGCGCCGAAGATGTACGCGAATTTATTCAGGCGCATATCCAGAAGTCACTGACCGACTATACCGACCTGAAATATGCCTACTAAGCACATGCTTGAATCCAGGACCTGCGGGTCCTTTTTTATGCGCTGCTAAATTTTATACACTACCAGACCATAAATCGTATTTTTAAATCATTTTTATAAAATTATTCGGTTTTTCAAATTAAAACATCCGACCTATACTGCTACTCAACCGCAATGAATCAATTGAAGGAGCAGCACATGGCCGACCAGCAACGTAAAAATGACATTATCCGTTCCATTGAACACTTACAACTGCCCGCCAGCTTATTGGCCGTACTTGAAGATGGCCAGCAGGCCGAATGTCTGGCCCATGCCATCGACTCCTTGCAGGACTTAAGCCAGCAATGGAACTGACTGCGGGCAGAATCCCGGAAATACGGGCTAGGCTTTTTGCGCCCAATGTTGTATAACCAGTTCACGTGACAACAGATAAGTCTTTCATCATCTGTTACTTTTCCAGCATAATATCCAAAATATCTCTGCTTTCGATAAAGAATTAACGATCTTTCTTCACAGTTTCTCTGCATTTTTTTCGTACAGTAAGACACAGTGAAATAAAAGACGATAAACGAGGTTTTTTCACATGAAAAAGATAGTGACAGTTATGGCGATCTCTTTCAGTGCGTTGCTGGCCAGCGGGATCACTGCGGCTGCACCTCAGTTTGACAATCCGGGACGCGGCTATGAACAGTCACGTCAGCACGGTCAGGGCAAAAAACATCGTGAATATCGTGAATCGAAAGAGGTTTATGAAAAACGCCGCCAGCGTGAAGAACGTGGCTATCAGCGTTTACAGCAGCATAAATGGCAAACCGGTTATGTGATGCCGCAGCATTATCGTGGCAATGGCTACAAAGTCGAATATAAAGAGCATAACCTGCCTAAACCGGACCGTAAGCAGCAATGGTATAAGGTCAATAATGACTATATTCTGGTCAATGCCGATACCCACAGTATTCTTAAAATCCTGTCTTTCTAAGCTGCACTCCGACAGTTTCAGTCCCACTCCTCGGTTGCCCAAACATCGGTTTGGGCTTTTTTATATCAGCACTTCCTCAAACTGCTATTTTCGCTGTAGGTCAGATGCTAGCCGGCTTTCAGGCTCTCCGCTTTTTCTTCATGATTTTCACAATTCATCTCAATTGCTCTCATCCTTTATCTCAACTTTCTGGTTAATTTGGACGTATTCCAGAGATATACAGTTTGACTCAAAGGTAAGCGTCATGAAAAAAGTATTAACCACCATTGCCCTGTCTTTAAGTGCGTTTATGGCTACTACAGCCATGGCTGCGCCTGATCATCGTGATCATGACCGTCGTGCGGCAACCCACTACAAACATCAGGATAGCCGTTGGGACCGTGATCATAAACGTCCGGTTGTGCGCGTAAATCCGAGCCGTGACTGGCGTGTGGGCCAGACCTTACCGCGTGCCTATGACCAGTCCCGTTATAAAGTCAGTGACCGCGAAGCGCGTCGTTTACCAAACACCGGCCGTTATCAGCAGTGGTACAAAATTAATGGCGATTACGTGATGATCAACGAACGTACCAACCGGATTATTCGCATTATGGGCTAAGGGTTTCGTCTCATTTTCCCTTCCCTCTTTACACCTGAACCACCCCGTTCAGGTGTTTTTTTATTTTTTCAGCTTACGCCCCGGTATTTTTTGATTAGAATCCGCTATAAGACTTTTGCTTGATTGAGACCGGCATGCACCTGAATTCTACCGAAACATCACACAGCACAACTTTGCAATATGTGCACTGGTTTCGACATTCTGCGCCTTATATCAATGCCCATCGCAACAAAACCTTTGTGCTGATGTTTGATGGTGAAGCGGTCCTGCATGACAATTTCCAGCATATTATTCACGATATTGCCCTGCTGCATTCACTGGGTATCCGGCTGGTGCTGGTGCATGGTGCCCGCCCGCAGATTAACCAGAATTTACAGGCCAGCCAGATCGACACCCCGTTTCATCAGCAGCGCCGCATTACCACCCGCGAATCGTTAAGCTGTGTCATGAATGCGGTCGGTTCAATTCGCCTGCAGATTGAAGCCCTGCTGTCGATGGGACTGGCCAACTCGCCGATGTACGGCGCCCGCATTGATGTGGTCTCGGGTAATTTTATTACCGCCAAACCCTATGGTATTCGTGATGGGGTTGATTTCCAGCTGACCGGCGAAGTGCGCAGTGTCGATACCGATGCCATTCAGCGTCATCTGGACAATCATAATATTGTCGTACTCGGCCCGACCGGCTATTCCACGACGGGCGAAGTGTTTAATTTACTGGCTGAAGAAGTCGCCACCAAAACCGCGATTCGCCTGCAAGCCGACAAGCTGATTTTCTTGGGCAAACAGCAGGGTTTACTGAATGAACAGGGTCAGCTGCAACGTGAAATCCGCCCATCCCAGCTCAATCATTATATTGGTCGGTATCAGGCCAGCCAGCCGGAAATGGCCCTGCATTTACGCGGTGCACAGGATGCTGCCACTCAGGGCGTCAATCGCGTACATCTGATTTCCTATGCCTCTGATGGTGCACTGCTGGAAGAACTGTTTACCCGTGACGGTGCCGGCACCATGATTACCGATGCGCATTATGAAGAAGTACGCACCGCCAATATTCAGGATGTCGGCGGTCTCATCAGCCTGCTGCGCCCGCTGGAAGAAGAAGGCGTGCTGGTCTACCGTTCACGGGAACGACTGGAAAATGAAATTGAACAGTTTGCGGTGATTGAACGTGATGGCACCATTCTGGCCTGTGCGGCGCTGTACCCGCTACCGGTCAGCGACAATGAACTGCGCTCGGCGGAAATTGCCTGCGTGGCAGTACATCCGGCCTATCGTAAATCCAATCGTGGCAGCCAGATTCTGCATTATCTGGAAGATAAAGCCCGTAGTCTTGGTATTCAACAGCTATTTATTCTAACCACCCGTACTGCGCACTGGTTTCTGGAACAGGGCTTTGAGCCGGCCAGTGTCGATGACTTACCCAATGCCCGCCAGGCCTTATACAACTACCAGCGTAATTCACTGGTCTGTAAAAAGTCACTCACCTAGTCTGTTCAAGGCCGGCTTTAGCTCAATTTGACATATGCTTATCTGCAGCCGGCCCAATTCTGCTGCATCTTACATTAGCAGGAATGGGCATAAGCTTATTCCTGCGCCTTCAATTCCATAAAAATATTTTAAATACAACAATTTAACACTTTAACTTTTAATAGATTATCCATTTTATAAATCAGATTTATGCATAAGATTTGCACATCTTTATTTATCTTTTTTCCTGATTAGAAATTCCTGATTTGTTATTTTTTTCGAAAAAGAAAAATCTTTAAGGTAGCTCTCATTCTCCACTTTTGAATTTTTTTAATTTCTGAGAGCAGGTATTTTCATGAGCAGCCTACGCCATATTTTTTCAACCCAAAGCGCTATTTTATCTGCCGTGGTGGCGGGTGCCATGTTCATGACCGCCTGTAGCAGTCCCAAAGACGCCGACAACATTACCCTGAATATTGGTTTCCAGAAATACGGCATTTTACCGATTGTAAAAGAACGCGGTGAACTGGAACAGGCTTTAAAAGCCCAGGGTGTACAGGTGAAATGGGTAGAATTTCCAGCCGGCCCGCAATTATTGGAAGGTTTAAATGTCGGCAGTGTGGCCTTTGGGGAAGCCGGCGAAGCACCGCCCATTTTTGCCCAAGCGGCCAATTCCAAACTGGTTTATGTGGCCAACCAGCCTAAAGCGCCGCTAGCTGAGGCCTTAATTGTGCCTAAAGACTCGGCCATTCAGTCAGTGCAGGATTTAAAAGGCAAACGCATTGCCCTGAACAAAGGCTCCAATGTGCATTATCTGCTGCTGAAGCTGTTAGCAGCCAACCAGCTTAGCCTGCACGATATTCAAGTGGTGTATTTACCCCCATCCGATGCCCGCGCAGCCTTTGAACGTGGTTCGGTGGATGCCTGGGTGATCTGGGATCCGTTCTTTGCCGCAGCCGAACACCAGATTGGCGCACGGGTCATTGCCACCGGCGAAAATCTGGTCAGCAACCATCAGTTCTATCTGGCGGATCGTCAGTTTGCCGAACAGTATCCGCAGGTTCTAGACACCGTGGTGCAAAGCTTGAACAGCACCACGCAATGGGTGGCCCAGCATCAGGATGAAGCAGCTCAACTGCTGCAAAAGCCGACCGGCCTGGATGTCGAGGTCTTAAAAACTTCAATTTCCCGTATGGGCTTTGGTGTACAGGCCATCTCTAGTGACGTGGCCAAAGAACAACAATATGTGGCCGATGCCTTTTATCAGCAAAAGCTGATTCCACAGCAAATTCAGATTCAGGCGGCCCTGCTGAATACGCAGTCGACACCACAAGAATGAGGAATAAGAAGATGCGTAAATTAACAACCTGGGCGCTGCTGGGCATTTCCACGCTGGGACTGGGTCTCAGCGGCTGCCAGAAACCGGAAGCCCACAAGGCGGTAACGGACAACAACTCAACTGAACAGGCGGTGAAAACCATTTCTATTGGCTACCAGAAATCTTCCTTAAATTTACTGGTGGCACGTGATGAAAAACTGCTGGAACAGCAGTTCCCACAAGCCAAAATTGAATGGAAAGAATTTCCGGCCGGCCCCCAAATGCTGGAAGCCCTAGCCGTTGGCGCAGTCGATTATGGTTCAGTGGGGAATACCCCGCCCATTTTTGCCCAGGCGGCTGGCAAGGAGCTGAACTATGTCGGCTATGAAGTCTATGCTGACCATTCACTGGCCTTAGTGGTGCCGCAGCAAAGTGCCATACAGACCCTGCAGGATTTAAAAGGCAAACGTATTGCCCTACAAAAAGGCTCCAATGCCCACGAATTTCTGGCCAAAGTGCTGGCCAAGGCCAACTTGAACTGGTCGGATATTCAGCCAATCTGGCTGCCACCGGCCGATGCACGTGCTGCCTTTGACAAGCAGTCGATTGATGCCTGGGCCATCTGGGACCCGTTCCTGTCTGCGGCTGAACTGCATGGACAGGCCCGCCCGCTGATCAAGACCGGTGAGTTTGACCAGACCTATTCGTTTTATGTGGCCAATCCCAAATTTATTGCCGCACATCCACAAGCCACCACCGGCTTTCTGGCGGCCCTGAATGCCGCGGATCAGTGGATTGTTAAACACCAGTCTCAGGCCCTAGAAATTTATCAGAAGAATACCGGCCTGGACCCGGCGGTTGCCAAAAATGCCTTTGACCGCCGCCTGAAACCGTCTCCAATTCAACGCTTAAACCCGACAGTCATTCAGGCCCAGCAGAAGATTGCCGACCAGTTCTATCAGCTCAAGCTGATTCCAAAACCGATTGAGGTCCAGCCCATTGTCTGGACGGCTCCAACTACAGATTGATGACCGAATAATCCCATTGAAATAAAGGACGATAATATGAAAATTTTCTGGTTTATTCCCACCCATGGTGACAGCCGCTATTTAGGTACCAGCAAAGGTGGCCGTCAGGTCGATCATGCCTATATGAAACAGATTGCGGTGGCAGTGGACAATTTAGGTTATGAAGGTGTACTGATTCCAACCGGCCGTTCTTGTGAAGATCCGTGGATTACTACAGCCAGTTTAATTGATGCGACCCAGAACCTGAAATTTCTGGTGGCCTTGCGTCCAGGCGTGACCACACCAGCCTTAGCAGCGCGTATGGCGGCGACGTTTGACCGTTTATCTGGCGGCCGGGTGTTACTGAATCTGGTCACGGGCGGTGATGAACAGGAACTAAAAGGCGATGGTGTCTATGAAGATCATGCCACGCCTTATCAGACGGCTGCGGAATACACCACCATCTGGCGTGAAATTTTAACCCGCTCGCATACGGGCGAATCGTTCAGCTTCCACGGCGAACGCTTACAGGTCGATGAAGCCAAGCTGCTCTATCCACCGGTCCAGCAACCATATCCGCCGCTCTGGTTTGGTGGCTCTTCCGATGCAGCCATTGAGCTGGCCACCGATCAGGTCGACACCTATTTAACCTGGGGTGAACCGCCGGCAGCAGTAAAAGAAAAAATTGAAACGGTACGTGCCAAAGCCGCAGCCAAAGGCCGTAGCCTGAACTATGGCATCCGTCTGCATGTGATTGTGCGTGAAACCAATGAGCAAGCCTGGCAAGCGGCCAACGAACTGATTCAGTATGTCGATGATGCCACCATTGCCGCAGCACAGGCCAAGTTTAAAGCGATGGATTCCGTTGGCCAGCGTCGTATGGCTGAACTGCACAATGGCGACCGCAGCAAACTGGAAGTGTCCCCAAATCTGTGGGCAGGTGTAGGCCTGGTACGTGGCGGAGCCGGTACGGCGCTGGTCGGGGACCCTGAAACAGTGGCGGCCCGTATTCAGGAATATGCCGACCTGGGTATTAGCACCTTTATTTTCTCCGGCTATCCGCATCTGGAAGAATCCATTCGTTTTGCCGAACTGGTGTTTCCGCTGTTGCCGCTGGAAACCCGCAAGAAACTGGCTCAACCGAATTTGACCGGACCGTTTGGGGAAATTGTTGCAAATAACTATGTCGCCGCAGATACCCAGCCGAGCAAACAGCTGAAGGAGCCGGCCTGATGAGTAAATCCATTTCCCTGGAGCAGCGGGCAGAGGCCAAAGTTTCACGTGGAACATCATTTGGGCAGTGGGTACTGCCCTGGCTGGTGCCATTGCTACTGATTGCTTTCTGGCAACTGGCCTCAAGTACTGGCCTGCTAGAAAGCCGGATTTTACCGGCACCGACGGCAGTGGTTAGTGCCTTCTGGGGCTTACTGGTCAGTGGTGAGCTGTGGCAGCACGTTCAGGTCAGTGCCGGACGTGCCCTCCTCGGCTTGTTGATTGGCGGTGGTTTGGGCCTGCTGCTGGGTCTGTTAAACGGCTCCTCCAAAACCGCCTCGACCCTGCTGGACACCACCTTGCAGATGATCCGCAATATTCCGGCTTTGGCGCTGATTCCGCTGGTGATTCTCTGGTTCGGGATTGATGAAACAGCCAAATTATTTCTGGTTGCGATTGGCGTGTTCTTCCCGATTTACATCAACACCTATCATGGTATTCGCTCGGTCGATCCACAGCTGATTGAAATGGGCAAAAACTACGGCCTGAGCCGCTGGCAGCTGTATAAGGAAATTATCTTGCCGGGTGCAATGCCTTCAATTCTGGTCGGTCTGCGCTTTTCTTTAGGTCTGGTCTGGGTGCTGCTGATTGTCGCCGAAACCATCTCCGCCCAGTCCGGGATTGGCTATATGACCATGAACGCGCGTGAGTTTTTACAGACCGATATCGTGCTGGTCGGCATCCTGCTGTATGCCCTGCTGGGTAAACTGGCCGATGTGCTGGCCGTGGCTTTGGAACGCTATTTACTGCGCTGGCATGCCGGTTACCAGAAATAAGGAGTAAGCGAAGATGAGTAATTTAATTGCCGGCTTGCATGCCGAGCACAGCAGCCCGAAACTGCGCAGCAATCCGGATATTCAGCCGCAGGCGGTGGCAGGCGCGGAAATCCTGATTGAGCAGTTACACAAGTTTTATGGTTCGGTGAAGGTGCTGCAAGACCTAGACCTGCATATTCAGCCGGGCGAATTTCTGGCCATTGTCGGACGCAGTGGTTGTGGCAAAAGCACCCTGCTGCGTTTAATTGCCGATCTGGAAAAACCAAGCTACGGCGAAATCAAATTTAAGTCGGCACGGCATATCCGCGAAGGCATTACCTCGGATGATATCCGGGTGATGTTTCAGGACCCGCGTCTGCTACCGTGGCGCAGTATCGAGCAGAATGTGCAACTTGGTCTGGGCAAAGACCAGTACGCACATGCCAGTGCATTACTGGAAAAAGTTGGTCTGAAAGATAAAGCTGGCCTATGGCCCTCACAACTGTCTGGCGGTCAGCGACAACGTACCGCGCTGGTACGTGCCCTGTCACATCAACCGCGGATTTTATTGCTAGATGAACCCTTGGGCGCACTGGATGCCCTGACCCGTCTGGAAATGCAGAAGCTGATTGAACGGCTCTGGACCGAACAGGGCTTTACTGCCATTTTAGTCACCCATGATGTCAGTGAAGCGGTACAGCTGGCCGACCGGATTATTCTGCTCGATCGTGGTCATATTGCCAAAACCTTTCAGGTCAATTTACCGCGTCCACGACAAAAAAGTATCGCCTTTGCCGAACTGGAGCAGCAGGTGCTAGATGCAGTCTTGGCCACGTGAGGATTAATTTTGGTCTGAGCTTGCCCCGCCGCTTTACCCTTAAATTCCGGCTCAATTTAAGGGTTAATAACTGCTAATTGAAATCTACTTATTTCTATATTATTATATAAAAATGAGTAGATATGTTAGTATTGGCGTTGCAGCTAAAACACTGGGTGTTTCCATCCAAACCCTAAGAAGATGGGATGAGGAAGGCACTTTAGTCGCAGATAGAACCCCAAAAAATCACAGACGTTACGATCTAAGCAAGATCACACCTGAACTTATCCATGATCTATCAATCCAGAACAGCCGAAAAACTATTGCTTATGCAAGAGTATCTAGTCACGATCAAAAGGCTGATCTTGAGCGACAAAAACAAGTTTTGGAAATGTACTGTGCCAAGCAGGGATGGACATTTGAGATTATTAGTGATTTAGGCTCAGGGATGAATTATCACAAAAAAGGGCTTAAGGCTCTTTTGGATGGAATTATTAATAATGAAATTGGTCGATTGGTTTTAACCCACAAAGATCGATTATTACGTTTTGGTGCTGAATTGGTTTTTGCTTTATGTGAAGCTCGGAATGTTGAAATTGTAATTATTAATCAGGGTGAAAATTTGAGTTTTGAGGAGGAACTGGCTCAAGATGTCCTGGAAATTATCACTGTATTTTCAGCACGATTATATGGAAGCCGAAGTAAAAAGAACCAAAAGTTAATACAGGCGGTCAAAGAAGCACTATGAGTCGATTTATACGAGGGCATATCATTGAATTGATGCCCAATAATAAACAAGCAAGCCATTTTGCTCAGGCAAGTGGTGTTGCTCGTTTGTCGTATAATTGGGCTTTAAGAGAGTGGCAGCGACAATACAAGGCTGATAAGGAATATCGAGATCAGTGTGAGTATTATGATGTTGCGGTGAATGAAATGCTTCTTAATAGACCTAAAGAGAGTAAATTAAGAAAACACCTAAACACTTTTAAATTTGAAAAATATCCTTTCATGAAGAAAGTGACTAAGTGCGCACCACAGTTGGCGATTAAGCAGTTGGGTAGTGCTTTTGATAGATTTTTTAACGGCAAATCAGGATACCCCAAGCCAAGAAAAAAAGGCAAGGATGACCGTTTTTCATTATCAAATGATCAATTTAGCGTCAAGGGTCGGTCTATTAAAATCCCTAATTTGGGTTGGGTGAAAATGACTGAGAATCTGCGCTATAAGGGTAAAATTCTCTCGGCCAAAATATTTAAACAAGGTGGTAAGTGGTTTGTATCAATCGCTGTCGAACTCACCCAGATCGAAAAGCTTAAACCGAAAACAGGTTTAAGTATCGGTGTTGATTTGGGTGTCTCTAATCTTGCCACCCTTTCAAATGGTGAGGTTATTCCTTCTAACGCACCACTTAAAAGACAGCTTGCAAAACTAAGACGACTCAACAAGTCTTTTAGTCGTAAGAAAAAAGGTAGTCAGAATCGAGAAAAAGCAAAAGCCAAGCTATCTCGCCTGCACTATAAAATTGTCTGTCTACGCAAGAATAATCTTCATCAAGTCACAACGGATTTGGTAACACGTTTTGATGTGATTGCAATTGAAGATTTGAATGTTAAAGGCATGTTGAGGAATCGTAAACTCGCAAGAGCTATATCCGATATGGGTTTTTATGAGTTTAAAAGGCAGTTGATTTATAAAGCCAAACAGCATGGAAAATCGGTACTTTCGGTTGGTCGATTCTTCCCAAGTAGTAAAATGTGTTCGTGCTGTGGTGAATTAAATCAATCTCTCACACTTTCTGCGCGAGAGTGGAAGTGCTTAGTTTGCCAAACCATCCAAAATCGTGATGTTAATGCATCAATTAATATCCTGCGATATGCGGATAAAGATTTAATCACTGCATAAGTGGTGATTAAGGCGGTGAGTTACACCGTGACAGCCTATGGAATTGAGGTAATCCCTAAAGCAAATGCTTTAGGTTCTTGATGGTGAAGTAGGAATTAAACATCAAACCCACATTGAGTAGGTTTGAGTAGGTTTTAAATAACGGTAAAACTTCATCTCGGTTTATGAAACTTTTGTGACATAGGCCCAAAGAGATGTAAGATTATTTCTATAAACTATGTCTTATATTTTGATTTAAAATAAAAGAATAAAAAATCTTTGAAATCAAGTCTTCAGTTATATTTTTTACCAGACTCAAAAAGTGTGCTTTATAGGGCTTAAATTTAACAATCCTGGGGAAATTATTAGTTAATCTACAAAATTCTGCTGCATTTATCATAATTTGCAATAGACGAGGATCCACAAAACTGATGATTTGACGTACAATTCGTGATTCCCCCTTTTCATTGTTTTTTAATTGCTAATGGAACAAAAAAAGAGTACTCAAAAACGACATCAGTTGCTGAACGCAGCACTCGACGTATTTTCCTTATACGGTTTTAATGGGGCGAGCTTAGATGAAATCGCTCAGATTGCAGAAATGCATAAGTCGAATATTTTCTATTACTATGAAAATAAAGAAGCGTTATATGTAGAAGTGCTGACCACTGTATTACAGAAATGGCTGGCGCCACTGCAAATGCTGGAAGCCGAGCTTGAACCTGAAGAAGCGATCACCAACTACTTATTGCAAAAGATTGAAGTGTCTCGCACCCAGCCAAAAGCTTCACGCCTGTTTGCGCTGGAAGTGATTCAGGGTGCCCCGCATATTCTGGAAATCCTGAAAGGTCCGCTGAAAAAACTGGTCAAGCGTAAAGCCAAAGTCATCAGCAACTGGCAGGAACAAGGCAAAATCTCCAAAGATATTGACCCTGAACTGCTGATTCTGAATATTTGGGCCCTGACCCAGAACTATGCAGACTTCGCGACGCAAATGGAAATGGTCACCGGCAAAACCCTGCGCAACCGCAGCATGCAGCAGCGCATTATCCAGCATACCGTGCATCTGATGCTTTATGGTATTGTGCCGCGTCCAGAACTGAATACCGCACCTCCCTCAGAATCAATCGACGATTGAGCATGATTTTGGCATACGACCATAGTTTGCTATGGTCGCCGAACTAAAAACCACTCTGCTGATATAACGACAATAATTTTTTCGCCCCCAGCAACAGATTTTCTTCCCAGTCCAGATGTGCCGTATCGTTGGCGCCATCGGTAATATATTTGACGGAAATCAGCCGTACATCCAGTTTTTTGCAGACCTTGGCCAGCGCATAGCCTTCCATATCCACCAGATTACAGGCCACTTTCGGTGTACCAGTTTCAAAGCTGTCACCGGTGCCACAAATACCAGCCGGTAAATGGGAAAAATGCTGCGGCAAATGAATTTCCGCCGGATGATCGTCATCCATGGGTGTCACTCCGACCTGAAAACCCAACGGCGATACATCCATATCACGCTGTACAAACTGGGTCACTTCCACCAGCTCATGCGCATTAAAATAGGAGCTGCCGGCCGTACCTAAATTTAACAGGGTTTTACAGCCAGTTTTCTGAATTACCTCAAAGGCTTTAAAGGCAGCATTAATCTTGCCAATACCACTATAATGCACCTCGATGCCAGCCTGTTCAAACAGACCTTTGGATTCACTCGGCAATGCCATAATTAAGGCCAGATCCGACATTATTGCTTCTCTACCGCAGTTGCTGGGAGCCACATTAGAAAGCAAAAGGCAGAAAAATAAAAGCTATCCCTGAAATGACAGGTCTTCCAACGACTCCACTTTTTTTCATATCTATGCAGCTTTTCAGTACTGGCTACGCGTTTCCATTTTCATTCGCTCCTGATAAAAACCCGCCAGTGCTGTGGCACCAGTCAAAAATGAGCAAGAAAAATTTTGCATAAAAACAGAACAACAAGACGAATGTGTGAGAATATGGCAATATATAGCCTTTCTTAATGTATAACGTCATTCTTTGCCCATGCAGCTCCTCCGTCTGAATGCTTTAGCGCCTGATTTTCAACTGGAAAAAACTGCCGTTACCATCGGTAATTTTGACGGCGTACATTTGGGACATCAGGCCATGATTGCCCAGCTAAAACAGCTGGCAGCAGCCCAGCAGCTGAAAACCCTGGTGATGATTTTCGAGCCACAGCCGCTGGAATTTTTTAAAGGCTATGAGGCACCACCGCGCATCAGCTCCTTAAGAGAAAAAGTTGAATATTTAACCGAGCTGGGCGTAGACTATATTGCAGTTGCCAAATTTGATAATTATTTCCGCAGCTTAAGCGCCGAAGCCTTTGCCGACATACTCAAATATAAACTCAATGCCCACAGTCTGGTGCTCGGCGATGACTTCCATTTTGGCAAAAACCGTCAGGGCAATAGCGAGTTTTTGCAGCAATACGGCTTTCAGGTCACCAACTTAAACACTATTCTGGCCGATGGTGAACGGGTCAGCTCGACCCGGATCCGTCAGACCTTGCAGGCCGGCAATTTAGCGCTGGCAGCCAAATTGCTGGGGCGCCCGTATAGCATTACTGGCCGGGTACAATACGGCGACCAGATTGGCCGGACCATTGATTTTCCAACCATTAATGTCCGTCTGAACCGGCATAAACCCTGCCTGAACGGGATTTATGGCGTGGAAGTGCTCTGTGAAACTGAATCCTTACAAGCCAAAGTTCAGGCAGAGAATCCGAACCAGCCGGGAATTGCCGGCTATGACCCGACCGCGCTGTTTGGCGCCGGTCATGTCGGCACCCGACCAGCCATCAAACAGGACCATCCGGAATGGCGATTAGAAGTACATTTCCCCGAGGTTTCTGCTAATCTGTATGGCCTGTTAATGCGGGTGACGTTCTTAAACTATTTACATGGCGAAAAGGACTATCCTTCGCTTGAAGCCTTAAAAGCCGGAATTGATGATGATGTGGAGAAACTGCTTGAGTTTCGCCGCAGCACCCCAAAATTCCCTTTTGAATAACTCACATTTTTACTGTAAAACGTGTCAGTCAAATGGCTGATTAAATTGGAAGACAACTTGCATGAGCGATAAGCAAACTCCTGAAAATGCAGTGGACTATAAAGCCACACTGAACCTCCCAGGTACTGACTTTGCAATGAAAGCAAACCTCGCAGTACGTGAAGCGAAATGGTTAGAAGAGTGGTATGCCGATGACATTTATCAGCAGATTCGTGCATCGCGTATCGGCAAGAAAAAATATGTGCTTCATGACGGCCCTCCGTACGCAAACGGTCAAATCCACCTTGGTCACGCGGTTAATAAGGTCCTGAAAGACATCATCATTAAAAGCCGTGTCATGGACGGTTTTGACGCGCCATATGTACCAGGCTGGGACTGTCACGGTCTTCCAATTGAACTGAAAGTTGAAGAAAAAGTTGGCAAAGTCGGCGTCAAAGTTGATGCTTCGACCTTTCGTAAAGCCTGCCGTGAATATGCCTACACCCAGGTTGAGCTGCAGAAAAAAGACTTTATCCGTATGGGCGTGTTTGGCGACTGGAACAACCCATACCTGACCATGAACTTCAAGCAGGAAGCGGGTATTGTCCGTTCTCTGGGTGCCATTGCCAAAGCCGGTCATATCGAGCCAGGCCTGAAACCGGTGAACTGGTGTCTGGACTGTGGTTCAGCGCTGGCAGAAGCTGAAGTTGAATATGAAGATAAAAAATCCGATGCAATTGACGTCGGTTTTACAGTGGTTGACTTAGCTGATTTGTCTGCACGTCTAGGTGTTGATGTTAAAGACTCAACCGATATCGTGATCTGGACCACCACCCCATGGACCCTGCCAGCCAACCAGGCGGTAGCATTACATGCCGAACTTGAATATCAACTGGTCAAGGCGCGCGGTGAAGAACAGGCCGAGCAAAACTTTATTCTGGCAAAAACACTGGTAGAATCTGCGACCCAGCGTTATGGCTTCAATTCATTTGAAGTGCTGGCCGAGTTTGCCGGTAGCAAACTGGAAAATCTGGTGCTGCAACATCCGTTAATTACTGAGCGTCAAGTGCCGGTGATTCTGGGTGAACACGTCACCGATGCCAGCGGTACAGGTGCCGTGCATACTGCACCGGGCCACGGTGTAGACGACTATAAAGTCGGCCTGCAATACAACCTGAAAGTCGACAACCCGGTGGGCGGCAATGGCGTGTATTTACCGACTGCGCCAATTTTTGCCGGTGAACATATTTATAAAGCCAATCCGCAAATTATTGCTGCGCTGGGCGAAGCCAACAAATTGTGGGCACATCATCCAATCAAGCATAGCTATCCGCACTGCTGGCGTCATAAAACCCCGATTATCTTCCGTGCCACACCGCAATGGTTTATCAGCATGGATGCCAAAGGTTTACGCCAAGGTGCCCTGAATGCAATTGAAAACGAGATCAGCTTTGTCCCAGATTGGGGTAAAAACCGGATTCAGGCAATGATTGAAGGTCGTCCGGACTGGTGTATTTCGCGTCAGCGTACCTGGGGCGTGCCAATTCCATTCTTCGTGCATAAAGACACCAACGAACTGCATCCACGTACCCCTGAACTGATCGAAGAAGTGGCTAAACTGATTGAACAGGAAGGCATTGATGGCTGGTATAACCGTGAAGCCAAAGACTTCATTGGTGATGATGCTGAACACTACAACGCCGTACGTGACACCTTAGACGTCTGGTTTGACTCAGGTACAACCCACTATGCCGTGCTGCGTGAACGTGAAGAACTGCAAGATCCGGCCGATCTGTATCTTGAAGGTTCGGATCAGCACCGTGGCTGGTTCCAGTCTTCACTGCTGACCTCGATTGCCATCAATGAACGTGCGCCATACAAAGGCTTGTTGACGCATGGTTTCGTGGTCGATGAAAAAGGCCGCAAAATGTCGAAGTCGCTCGGCAATATCATTACCCCGCAAGACATCATCAAAGACATGGGTGCAGATGGCTTACGTTTCTGGATTGCCTCTGCGGATTACCGTTATGAAATGACCGCCGGTAAAGAAATCTTTAGCCGTGCCTCAGACGGTTACCGTCGTATCCGTAACACGCTGCGTTTCTTGCTGGCCAACTTAAATGGCTTCAAACCATCGACTGATGCCCTGCCGGTGGATCAGCTGATTGCGCTGGATCAATACATCCTGCAACGTGCGTCTGAAGTACAAGAAACCATCAAGAAAGCCTATGAAGATATGAACTTCCATATCGTCACCAGCGCCTTGACCAACTTCTGTATTAATGACTTAGGTGGTTTCTATCTCGACATCATCAAAGACCGTCAGTACACCACCAAAGCGGACTCTCAGGCACGTCATTCTGCGCAAACTGCGCTGTATCACTTGGTACAAGCCTTTGTTCGCTGGATGGCACCAATCCTAAGCTTCACTGCCCAAGAAGCGTGGCCACTGATTCCTGAGCAATCAGAAAAATATGTATTCACCGCTGAATGGTATGAGCTGCCGGTGGCCTCTGAAGCCAACGTGCTGGCTGAAAGCGAATGGCAGACTTTAATTGCAGTAAAATCTGCCGTGAACAAGTTTATTGAAGCGGCGCGTACTGCAAAAACCGTCGGTTCGAACCTGTCTGCCAAAGTGGAGCTGTGGGCCAATGCCGAGCTGAAAGCAGTGCTGGATAAACTGGGCGATGAACTGCGTTTTGTCCTGATAACCTCTCAGGTGATTGTGAATGAGTTTGATGCCGCACAAGGCGAAGCTTCTGATCTTGACGGTCTGAACGTGAAAGTGTCTGCGGCAGATGGCGAGAAATGTGTACGCTGCTGGCACGTCCTGCCAGATGTGAATACACATCCTGCACATCCAGGTTTATGTGGTCGTTGTATTATTAACCTCCCGACAGGCCAAGGCGAAGAGAGAAAATATGCCTAATCCACAACCGAAAAAGGGCTTATTCCAGTTCTATCCACACAATTTGTGGTGGATCGGACTGTCTATTGTGGCGATTATTCTGGATCAATGGACCAAATGGATTGCAGTCACCCATCTGAATTATGCAGATCCGGTGCCTGTGCTGCCCTTTTTAAATTGGACATTACTGCATAACTATGGCGCCGCCTTTAGTTTCTTGTCCGATGCGGGTGGCTGGCAACGCTATTTCTTCACCTCACTGGCAGGTTTGGTGTCCGTGATCTTTGTGTTCTGGCTGATGCGTATGCCAAAGAACATGCTGGTATTACCGCTGGCCATTGCCCTGATTCTGGGCGGGGCCATTGGTAACCTGATTGATCGGGTCGCTCTGGGCTATGTGGTCGACTTTATTCATGTTTACTACAACAACAGCCACTTCCCTGCCTTTAATATTGCAGATAGTGCCATTACCTTAGGCACCATCTTGCTTCTTATTGATACGTTTTTCCTGGAAAAACACCGTATTCAACGTGCGCAGGCGCAACATGACTGAATTTATCAATCCGAACGAAGACACCCGTATTGAAGCGGGTTCTAAAGTTGAACTTCATTTTTCTGTGGCCATTGAAAGCGGTCCGGAAATTGACAATACCCGTAGCCGTGCCGAACCGGTCAGTCTGGTGATGGGCGATGGCAGCCTGTTACCGGGTTTTGAAAAAGCCCTGTTTGGCTTGCGTGCTGGTGACCGTCGTACCGTGAGCCTGCCGCCAGAAGAGGCTTTTGGTCCATGGAACCCTGAAAATGTCCAAACCTTTGACACAGTCAAGTTTGAACAGCGTCCGGTTGAAGGCCACATGATCGAGTTTGAAGACAAGGCCAAACAAAGCCTGTATGGCGTGGTCAAATCGGTCAATGATGACATCACCGAAGTCGACTTTAACCATCCACTGGCCGGTAAAGACATTACCTTTGAAGTGGAAATCTTTAAAGTCACTCCAGCGGGCCAGCAAGGCATTCAACTGAAATAAAAGTTCGCATTTTTGAAAAGCTCCTTCGGGAGCTTTTTTTATGCCATTTTCATGATGCAGATACAAACTGACTCTATTCAGGCTAACGCAATTCACGTTAATTTGATCCCTACAGCAAAAACAACACAGGATAAAACATGAATATTCAGATTATTGTCGGCAGTGTACGCGAGGGACGTACCGCTATTAAAGTCGCACACTGGGTACAGCAGGCCATTAAAAGCTATAACTTTAGTACCGTGCAAACCGAGCTGGTCGATTTAAAAGAATGGAATTTACCCCTGTTTGCCGGTCCGAATCCGCCGCTAAGCGGTATTTATGACCAGCCGCGTCAACAGGAATGGGCCGACAAAATTGCCCAGGGCGATGCCTTTATTTTTATCAGCCCCGAATATAACCATGGCTATAGCCCGGCCTTGAAAAATGCGCTGGATTATCTGGGCAAAGAGTGGCAAGGCAAACCGGCGGCTTATATCGGCTATGGTGCCACCAATGGATCACGCTCGATTGACCAGATCCGTCAGGTCGGCACCCAGCTGGGACTGATTGACAGCAATGCAGTGGTGGAAATCCGCGATATTTTTAGCCGTAACCGTAGCGAAAGCTTTGAACCGAATGAATTTGATGACAAGACCCTGAAACAGGTAGTCGACAAGCTGATTCAATATGTCAGCTCATAATGCCAGCAGCCCTGTAAGCATTTTCTTACAGCAGCTGTGGTGAACTGCGACTAGGGCGCAGAGCGCTTTCATTTTATAGTACCCACATACAGAGACAGGAGGTCTCTTAAATCAAAACAATAACAATAAAAGCAACAACAGCAGGATGCTGATCGGTACGACAGGAGTTATACCGGAATAATGAATCCAGAGAAGCCCGGACAGGATGTTCGGGCTTCTTTTATTTCAGTCCTTTATGTTCTGATTAGTGTGAATGATGCGCTATTTTAAACAAATCACTGTTGTACGCCTGAGCGTACAGTACTTGTCGGGTTTTGCGGCTGGTTGATTCTGATCGCCTGACGTATATTAAAACCATACCGGGACAGGAGGTCTCGTTGCATAAAACAATAATCATAAGCCGCATGCAGGATGCACGCACAGATATAACAGGAGTGATATCTGAGAACTGAATCTAAAAAGCCCCGACAGGATGTCGGGGCTTTTTATTATCTGTGAATTCATTATTTGGCTGTCATTTTCAGCAAGCTAGCGCCTTTACCATCTTCAATCACCCATAAATGACCTTCACGCGCTTCAATCACCCCGCGAATACGCTGCTTCATGTCCAGCCGTTGTACTTCACGTACCGGTTGAGCCTGGGTGTCAATCACAATAATCGCCTGCGACGACAATCCTCCGGCAATGGCCTTATTTTTCCACTGTGGAAACTGATCGCCACGGTAAAAGATTAAACTCGAAGGTGAAATGACCGGGGTCCAGTCCAGTTCCGGCGCTTTAAATTCTGGCCGGGTCGCATGATCCGGAATTGGCTGACCGCTATAATGATCGCCATTGGACACAATCGGATAGCCATAATTGGCGCCTTTTTCAATCCGGTTCAGCTCATCTCCGCCTTTGGGTCCCATCTCAATCACCCATAGCTGCCCCGCCGGGTCAAACACCATGCCTAAAGGATTCCGATGCCCCAGACTCCATACCTGTGCCGCAATCTGGCCCTGAGCACGGAACGGATTATCTGGCGCAGCGCTGCCATCTGCATTTAAACGTAAGATTTTCCCTAAATTGGAATTCAGGTCCTGTGCCGGGTCAAACTTTTGTCGCTCTCCCGAGCTGACCCACAAATAGCCTGCCTGATCAAACAACAACCGGTGGGCATAATGCCCCTGCCCCGGAACTTTCGGCACTTGGACCCAGATCTGCTGTACATTTTTCAATTGTGGCTGAGCCGCATCTTTTAAATCCAGCTCGGCACGTGCCACCACCGCGCCATAACCGCCTGTGCCGGCTTCTACATAACTTAAATAGACCCAGCGATTCTGGGCAAACTGTGGATGCAGCACGACATCACCCAAACCGCCCTGCCCGCCATAAGCAACTTTGGGGACACCTTTGACCTCAAGCAGCTGTTTATTGCTCGGGTTAAACAGTTTGAGTCTTCCGCGCTTTTCAGTAATTAACAAGCGGCCATCGGACAGCTCAGCCATCGCCCACGGTTCCTGTAAGCGCGCCACCCGTTCCAGCTGATAAGACTGGCTGGTCTTGCTAGTTTCATTGCTTTGGGCGGCTTTCGCTGAATTGGCAGGCTCGGTCTGGGCATTACATCCGGTGGTTAATCCCGCAATGAGCAATGCCGCAGGCCAGGTCAAATATTGTTGTAGTTTTGCCATGACATTTCCTAAAACAGAACAGACAATATTTTGATTGTAGCCCAAAGCCAGTTTTGACCAAGAGCACTTGCGTAACCTGCCGGACTTTGTCCGTTTTGGCTTACACCGAATGAAGACAATTGAGGCTAGGAGCAAACCCAGAATTTTCGTATTCTAAATTCATCAGGAAACAGGACGTTTCCCAAACGGAAAACAACAATAATTAGTTTGCGCACCAGGATCGTGAGGTACGACAGGAGTTATACCTAAAGCACGAAATACGAAGAAACCCCGTCAGGATGATGGGGTTTCTTTTTATCTGTGTTTTTTGTTTTCTTAATGCCATAAAAAAAGCCCCCAATCTATGGAGGCTTTTTTCATTTAATACCAATTAGGCTTTGGCAATCGCCGCTTTGCCTGCTTTAATCTGTTCTGCTTCATCTTCACTCATGATCAGCGCCACGGCAATTGCGGTAATCAATACCGGTAAACCGACAGCAATAAAGTTGAAGTGTGCTGGCAGGTTCATACCGAGTAAGCCACCAATCAGGATTGGTCCAACAATCGCACCCATACGGCCAATTGCAGATGACCAGCCAATTCCGGTTGAACGTACTGCCAGTGGATAGTATTGCGCCACATAACTATACAGCAACATTTGTGAACCGATTGACGCCGCACCCGCCAAGAATACCAAGATGTACAGCAAGAACTGGTTTGACTGGAAGCCCATCAGACTCATCACAATCGCGCCCATAATCCCCAGGAACATCAACACCGGTTTCAGATGGAAACGGTCAGCCAGAATACCACCGCCGACAATACCAACCACGGCACCCACGTTCATCACCATCATGAACATCAGACTATTGTCCATTGAATAGCCTGCCGCCATCATCAGTTTAGGCAACCAGCTGCTTAAGGCGTACATGGTCAGCAAGCAGGTAAAGAACGCTAACCAGAACAATAAGGTGTTTAACGCACGGCCACGTTTGAACAGGCTTACCACGTTGGCTGCTTCCGGCACATCGACCTGATGCAGTTCAAATTTGGTTTCATTGCTAATCTGCACTTCTGGGGCCAAGCGGGCCATGATTGGACGCGCCTGTTCCTGCTTGTTCTCTTTCACAATAAACATCAGCGATTCAGGCAGGAATTTCCAGATAATTGGCAACAGCAACAGTGGAATACCGGCAATAAAGAACATGATTTCCCAGCCAAAGCTTGGGGTTAACCAGGCACCCAATAATGCTGCCATCACACCACCCACTGCATAACCACTAAACATGGTGGTCACCAGCGTACTACGCATGTTCTTTGGCGCGTATTCAGAGGTTAAAGCCACCAGGTTAGGCATCACCCCACCAATCCCTAAACCGGCCAGGAAGCGCAAAATACCGAATTCTGTCGGATTAGAAGCAAAGCCACCTGCGAAGGTTAGACCACTGAATAACACAATACAGATCATGATGACTTTTTTACGGCCAATTTTGTCGGCCAGCGAGCCGAAAATCATGGCACCGAACATCATCCCTGCCAATGCAGTACTGGCCAGCATACCGGCTTGCACCGCACTTAAGCCCCACTCGTCCATTAATAAAGGCAATACCACACCATTAATGGCTAAATCATAACCATCAAATAAAATGATCAGTAGACACCATGCCACTACATTAAAATGAAATGGTTTAAATTTTGCGTGATCAATGACATCATTTACGTTAATAGTTTGATGTGTCATTCCTCACCTCCTGTGAGTCTGTGTTTCAGTGAACTTCCATAGCAACCCATAATGAAGACCCTCATTTCGAGCCTTCTTCATCCACACTTTGCTAGTGGAGTAGATGGTGCAACTTTCACACAATTTACAGAAAATAAGAATTGAACATTAGTCTACAATCCTATTAATAATTAAAGTTTTATATATTATTCTCATTAGACATAAGTTTTATTTTGCTTTATTAAGCACACAAATTTTCTGCATAAAAAAATCCCCCTGCTGTTTAAGCTAGGGGGATTTTGAATTAATGAGCTGGCGATGACTTACTCTCACATGGGTAACCCCACACTACCATCAGCGCTAAGAGGTTTCACTTCTGAGTTCGGGAAGGGATCAGGTGGTTCACTCTTGCTATTGT
>NZ_VOXW01000012.1:0-89414 GCF_013420555.1 Acinetobacter sp. Q85-2 | reverse complement strand
ATGAAATACGGTATTCTGATGTGACAAAACCTGAATCCTGGTCGTTAAAGTGTTTGTTTGCACTCATATTTTAACTGTTAGGACTCAGGTTTTTTTATTTAAAGCAAACTATGGGACAGCAGTGGGCTTTGGGCCTCTTTTTTTATCTCTATCGTTTTTCATTTGCTGTTATTCGGATGTGATCCAGAGATATTACCCGTTATAAAGATGTAATCTTTTTGGTGATTATTTAGACAGGATGCAGCTGCGCGCTTATGATAGGAGCAATGAGTATTTCAAAACCCATTTGCTGCAATGATCGGAGTACCTTAAATCATGCAAAGTAATAACCCGATCCTGACACGCGTTGAGGTGTCGAGTGATTATGCCCAGCCGATGAGCGTGCAGGGAGCAATCCAAAAATCTGTCCTGCTGACTTTAATTGCCGCCGTGGTGGGCATCGGCCTGTTTTTCTACAGTTTCCTGACCGCCAATCTTTCTATTGCCTATGCCGGCGCAATTGTCGGTGCCATTGGCGGACTGATTCTGGCTTTGGTGGCCACCTTTAAGCCAAATACAGCGCGCACGCTGGCCATTCCCTATGCGCTGTTTGAAGGGGCCTTTCTGGGCGGGATTTCAGTGATCTTCCAGTTGCAGTTTCCGGGTGTGCCATTACAGGCCTTGCTGGCTACCTTTGTGACCACATTGGTGATGTTTGTGCTGTATCGTACTCGGGTAATTCGCGCCACTGAAAAATTTAAGGCGGTGGTGATGTCGGCCTCAATTGCGATTGCGATGGTGTTTGTGGTGCAAATCTTTCTGAGTCTGGCTTTGGGGTCGAGTATTCCTTATCTGTTTGAAAGCAACTGGCTTGGAATTGGCTTTGCAGCATTTGTGGCCGTGATTGCCTCTTTAAACCTGATTCTAGACTTTGACCTGATTGAAACCGGTGCAGCACAAGGTGCACCGAAAAGCATGGAATGGCTGAGCGCCATTGCCTTATTGGCCACCTTGGTCTGGATGTATTATTCCTTCCTGCGTTTGCTGGGCTTATTGCAAAGCAATGATTAACTTCCCTGCATTTATCGACATTAACATCGCGCAACCTTTGCGCGATTTTTATTTTCTTCGGAGGAATTGAAAAAAAGGCGCATTATGCAATTTCCGAATTGGCTCAGAATTGGCATGATACTGCAAAATCAATATGAGTGAGATTCACATGGCACAAGGACTATTAGCGGGTAAACGCTTTTTAATCGCGGGTATTGCGAGTAAATTATCCATTGCATTTGGTGTTGCTCAGGCTTTACATCGTGAAGGTGCAGAGCTGGCTTTTACCTATCCGAATGAAAAATTGAAAAAACGTGTGGATGAATTTGCAGAACAGTTTGGTTCTAAAATTGTTCTTCCTTGTGATGTTGCGGTAGATGCTGAAATTGAACAGGTCTTTGTCGATCTTGCTCAACATTGGGATGGTTTGGATGGCGTGGTGCATTCAATTGGTTTCGCACCAGCCCATACCTTAGATGGTGACTTTACCGACGTGACCGACCGTGAAGGTTTTAAAATTGCGCATGACATCAGTGCCTACAGCTTTGTTGCGATGGCGCGTGCCGCAAAACCATTATTACAGGCGCGTCAAGGCTGTTTATTAACCCTGACTTATCAGGGTTCTGAGCGTGTAATGCCAAACTACAACGTGATGGGCATGGCCAAAGCTTCGCTTGAAGCAGGGGTGCGTTATTTAGCCTCTAGCCTGGGTGCTGAAGGCATTCGTGTTAATGCCATTTCTGCCGGTCCAATCCGTACATTGGCTGCATCAGGAATTAAGTCATTCCGTAAAATGTTAGATGCCAACGAAAAAATTGCCCCATTAAAACGTAATGTCACCATTGAAGAAGTGGGCAATGCTGCATTATTCCTGTGCTCACCGTGGGCCAACGGGATTACCGGTGAAATTCTGTATGTAGATGCTGGCTTTAATACTGTGGGTATGAGCGCCGCCATGATGGACGCAGAATAAGTCGGAATGTTTCAACCTGTGCTGGCTTTTTATCGGATAGTTACATATTGATAAACAAGCGGCCGGGTTGAAGCGATGTTTTATGTGGTTATTTTGTATAAAATAGCCACACTTTTTTTTAGCTATTTATTACAGAACAATGATGCCAAGCAATATATTTGCAGCACTAGAAAAATTAGGCCTCAGCCCACAAAAACGTGCCCTCCATATTCAATTTTCTCAGCCTGCCTTAAATACCGATGTTTTTTTACAGCGCATCGACGGTGAACACCAGCTCAATGACGGTTTACATGCCGAACTGATCTGTCTTTCGACCAATGCCCAGATTCCGTTAAAACAGTTTATCGGCGCGCAAGTTGCCATCGATCAGGTCACTGATCAGGGCCAGCTGTTTCGCAGCAGCGGCATCATCACCGCCGCAGCGCAAGGCCAAAGTGATGGCTCACTCACCCTCTATAAACTCACGCTAGAAGATCCGACTGCACTCTGGCATAAACGCCGTAATAGCCGCGTGTTTATGAATAAAAGCGTGCGCGAGGTCAGTGAGATCTTATTTAAAGAATGGCAAAACAAAAGCCCGCTCTTTGCCGCCAGCCTGACCCTGGACTTAACCGGACTGACCCAGGAACTGGATGTGCGTCCCTTTATCATGCAGTCCAATGAAACCGACTATGACTTTTTGACCCGGCTCTGGCGCAGTGAAGGCATTAACTGGCTGATTGATGAAGCCCAGTTACAGGTCTTACATTCCAGCAGCCCGCTTCAGGCCCAGAAACTGCGCCTGATTGATGATAACAGCCAGTACAGCGCCTTAAATCGTCGCAGTATCCGCTTTCATCGCTCCAGTGCCACCGAACAATTAGACAGCATCACCCAGTTGATTGCCCAGCGCAGCCTGCAACCGACTGCCGTACATCTACAACGCTGGCAGTCAGACAGCCTCAGCCAGGAAGAAGGCGCCGGTTCAGTGCAAAGCAAACACCAGCACAGCCATAATCAGGACAATGCCAGCCTCAGCCTGGAACAAGCCTGGCAGATCAGCCCGGCCTGGATGCAGGATTTAAATGGCGAAGACCAGGCCACCGCATCCTCTAATAACCAGCTGGACAAACTGAACCAGAACCTCAGTCACTACCACGACCTGCAATCCAAATACTTCAGCGCCCATTCCACCGTCCGTGATGCCCAGGTTGGCTACTGGTTTGAACTGAATGAACACCCGGAAATTGACCAGCACAGCGCAGCCGACAAAGAATTTCTAATTACCGGCAAACAGTTCTATAACCAGAACAACTTACCCAAAGACCTCAATCAGCAGATTAACCAGTTACTCAGTCAAAGCCACTGGCATAGCCATTTTAGCTTTCAACACGAACAACACCCGGATGAACGTCAAGGCAATACCTTAACCCTGCAACGTCGCTACATCCGCACCGTCCCGGAATACCATCCACTACAGCACCGACCAGCAGCCCATCCGCAGCGTGCTCGGGTAGTCGGTCCTGCTGGCGAAAGCATCCATGTCGATGAATGGGGACGGATTAAAGTCCGCTTCCTGTTTACCCGCAGTGATGACCATCAGCATGATGGTGGGGCCGGTAGCAATGACAATGACACCGATTCCGCCTGGGTCGATGTACTGACACCTTGGGCCGGAGAAGGCTACGGGGCACGTTTCCTGCCACGGATTAATGAAATTGTGGTGATCGACTTCTTTGACGGTAACATCGACCGGCCATTTGTGGTGGGGCGTTTACATGAAGCAGAACGCTCGCCAACCCGCTTTGATACCCTAGGCCAGCTACCCGACACCAAAAAACTCAGTGGTATCCGCTCACAGGAAATTGAAGGCAGTGGCTTTAACCAGCTGCGTTTTGATGATACTCCGAAGCAGATTTCAGCCCAGCTGCAAAGCAGCCATGGTGCGACCCAACTGAACCTGGGGAACTTGAGCCATCCCAAAGCCAGCGCCGAAAGTGACGGCCGGGGTGAAGGTTTTGAGCTGAGAACCGATCAGTGGGGTGCAGTTCGTGCCGGAGAAGGGCTACTGATTTCCACTCATCCACAGGCACAGGCAGAAGGTAACCATCTTGATGCCAGCGAAGCCAAGAGTCAGATTGAAGGCTCACTGAACAATGCCCAAGCTTTAAGTGAAGTGGCCAAGAATCAGCAGACCGATCCTTTAGAGGTTCTCGATAACTTAAAGAGCTTCTTAGAGCAGATCGAACAGCAGGATGAAAATAAAGCCGCTGCTTTTAAACAGGCCTTAATGATTCTTAGCGCACCAAACTCTATTGCTTTAAGTAGCCAGCAAGATGTGCATCTCTCTGCTGATGGTCAGATCAGTCACAGTGCCGGAGAGAGTATTAACCTGAGTACGCAGCAGTCTTTGATTGCACATGCCAGCCAGAAACTGAGCCTGTTTGCAGCACAAGACGGTGCACGTTTATATGCCGGTAAAGGCAAAGTCGAGATTCAGGCTCAAGGTGATGGTGCAGATCTTATTGCCAGAAAAGGGGTGCAAATTATTTCGACGGAAGACACGGTCTATATTACCAGTCCAACCGAAATTAACCTGACCGCCGGTGGTTCACAAATCAAGATTAATGGCTCGGGGATTTTTCCAACCACGGGTGGCAAGTTTGAGGTGAAGGCGGGGCAGCATAGTTTTGTTAGTGGAGAGAAGCTAGTAGTTGATTTACCTAGTTTCCCTGAGTTAATTACTAAAAAATTCACCAAAAAATTTATTGCAAGAAATGATATAGGGAAACCAATGCCTAATATTAAATATATGGCATTTTTTGAAAGTGGAAATATTGAAACTGGTAAGACGAATGCCAAGGGTGAAACTAGTCTGTTTCAAACGGATATCCAAGAAAAAATATTTATACATTTTGATACTACCTTTGATTCAAATATAAAATTTAATGAAGAGTAAAGATATGTCTTTCACAGCAAAATTTATTATTAGATATCGACATCAAGCAGGACATTGGGAAAATTTCGATGGAGCCAAATATAGGATTGTTGCCTCAAGTGGTAAGATATTGAAGGAAAATTTATTAACCTCTTCTACAGGGGAAACAATAGTCATATCAACTGAAAAATCAGAAGATATTAGGGTAGAGTTATTTAATCTAAAAACAAATACCTATGATATACCAACTTATGTGGTTAAAAATTGCACTGAGAATACGCGAGAAAAAACGAGTATAAAAACCGTAAACGTTGAAAAAGGATATATTCAAGTTAAATTTACAGCACCTAAAGCTATAAATTTAGATAAGAATATTAAATACCATTTTGAATTTAAGCCAACAGGTGAAAAAGGGATCATAACGCTCTCTAATAGTCTTAAAAATGGATTAACAAAAACATATACAACTGAGCCTTCAAGCCTTTTAGATGGTGGTTATCCAAAACAAGTTAAAGCAAAATTTATAAAGCTATTTACAGATGTAAGTCCATTAGCACGAATTCATCTTAAAGTTGTGAAAAAAGATGGTAAAGAATCAAATGAGATATCAACTACTTTTGCACCACGAGTCATTCCTATAGGATCTAAGTTCCATTACAGAGAAATATCATTAGAAAAAGTCTTTTGGGAAGATAAAACAGAAGAAGCTGTTAAAGAAAGTAAGACAGTAGCACAAAGATTGAATGAATATAGGAAAGTGGTAATTAGTATTAGTAGAGTCGCGGGTACCACTTATCAACTCGAACGAAAAGACTTGGGAGAGCTTATTGCTCCAAATTTAAATTCTCAAAATGCAGTAACTTGGCAAGATGGTAAAGAAATAACGATTAGAATACCGAAGAAATTTAAAGGTATTTTAATTATTAAAAATTATAAAACTAAGAAGGCTATAGCAACAATAAATGTAGCTAAATTTCCAAATGAGAATGAAACAATATCTTTTGGACAGAGTAAATTTGAATTACCAAAGCCACCCTCTAGTGGTGCAAAAAAATTGATGGAAGATGCACAAAAAGGTGTTAAGGATGCACCACAACAAAAAGCTGAATTTTTAACATATACTATTTCAACTAATTGTAATGATCAGAAGTTTAGAGAAAAGTATGATCTAGAAGATCTAAAAACTTGTAGCGATAAAGAGTTTGCAATAATTGTAAATGCAATTTTTACAAATTTTGTATGGGATAATGGGATTGTACCTGTATTTTCAGCAACAGTAACAGGAACCACAGACATTGCAAAGAATGCACTTAGAGATAATTATATAAATAAATATTTAATACCCTTTTTTAAAAATATAGGTGTTGCTGCTAAAGATATTCTAATCGCTGTCAAAACTCAAAATAAAACATTGATGTTGTTTTTTTTGGGGCTTTCTCACTTACGTTATCAAATGAATATGAATGCAATTCGGCACCTCAAGAAAAAGATGGTTATGAACAATATTCCTGTAAAGGAGCCTATTACGTGGAAATCAATAAAAACAGGTGCATTAATAGGTTTTTTTATTGTAGCAACTTCAGAAGTTATTGAGCATTTATCAACTGATAAAGCAAATAAAGATTGGACAAATCTAATTTCTACTCTTGTTGGAGTAGCGGTTAAAACAGTTATAGGTACCATACTTACAACATTGGTTACTTCTTTTATTCTTACAGCTTTCGTGGGTGTCACAGCTCCATTCGTAGCTGTGTTAGCCGTTGGATTAATAGTTGGTTTTGTAATAGGATTTCTTATTGACGCTCTCGATAGTTATTATTTAAATTTCACTGGTGGAATAAAATACCTTTTAAACAAAGTTCAAGATGGTTTTGCTGGCAATATTAAGAAACTAATTGAATCTATAAGTAAGATAGTTGGTATTAATTATACGATACCAAATTGGTTATTAAATTGAGGTTTTTATGAAGAAATTTGAATTAATTAATAAGTCAATTTTTATAATTTCTTTTTTTTCACTTTTGGTTTTTTGGTCTTATGTGCAATTTGGATATTTAAAATACTTGTTAGCTAGTATTTTTTTGGGTTGTATTTTCTTAGTATTAGGTCGTATTAATTATAAAAAATACTATTTTAAATATGTTTTATTAATTTTTTCAATTATTTTATTTTATTCTTTTGGGGCTATTTATTTAACTGTAAAAAATGGATGGTTTGAAATTTTTGTTTGCTTGCTTGTTTTTATGGTGATTGATTTGTATTTATCTATTGGTAAAATTAAAGATATGCAACATAAGTATAAAAATAATAGTATCATTGATGATAATCTTGATCAGTTTTCATGTGACTTTGAGTTGGCAAATGGAAAAGTTTGGGGTGATGGAAGATTTTTTAAAATTATATTCGTTTCATATGTATTTGTGATTGGTCCTTATTTTATTATATTGAATCCTTTATATAGATTTGATGCTGGTGAAATGATGAATGGGATAAAATCAAATTTATATATGTATGCAGTAATTTTATTAATTCTAGTTGTTTGGGAGTATACATTGAAAAGAATTTATTTTTTTAGTGGTCTTGAATATAAATTTAAAAATGAGTGAAATATAAAAAAAGCCCTTACGGGCTTTTTTCAAATTAATGATTGTATCGGACTTCCACCCAACGCCTGCAATAAAGTGGCTTTGTTGCACAAAGATTTCATAACTATATGATTTTAAAGGTTTTGATTATTTTTTGATCCAAAATTAAATTTATTTAAATCAGATGCTTACATATTTATGCAACAAAGCCCTTCAATTGAAAAAGAAAGGAATATTGGTATGTATTATCAAGAACAAGGAACATTGTACTGTGGAAATGAATTACTGATAATAAATATTTAGTAGAAAAAAATTATTTAAGTGTAAAGATAAAGTTAAGAGATTAGTTAGGGGCAAATAAGTATGAAGTTAAATAATTTGAGTTTGGTTGTTTTTATACTTTTTATATTTACTGGATGTGGTGAAATTTATTCTCAACCTTATGATAAATATCCATTTGAAGTGAAAATGAAAGCTTTATTAGGGGATAACCTTGAAATTGTGAACTCAATACGTAAAGCAGAAGTCCAAATTTCTTCTTTTAGATTTGAAAAAGATCCTAATAAATTGAAAAAAGTAATTAATCAATTAGAAAAAGATGGTTGGATATTAAAGGGGCATGGACAAGGGGTAGATACATATTGTTTAGGAGCTAATAATAGTATTAATATTGTTAGCCCTACTGCAATTGGTGTTTATGATTATCAAGGAGGTAAACTAAATATAACTGATTATAATTCTGATGCTATATCTTATAGTGGCTTTGTTGCACAAAGATTTCATAACTATATGATTTTAAAAGTTTTGATTATTTTTTGATCCAAAATTAAATTTATTTAAATCAGATGCTTACATATTTATGCAACAAAGCCTCTTATAGTTATAATAAATGGGGCGAGGATTTGTGTGAATGATTTTTGGAAAATTATATTAATTTCTTCCTTATTAATTCAATTAGGTTGTTCTAATAGAATATATGAGCAACCTTCAGATAAGTATCCATTTGGAGCAAAAATGAAAGCTTTATTAGGTGATAATCTTAAAATTGTGAACTCATTGAGTAAAGCAGAATTAGGTGCTATGGCGGGAGCGAAGATTGGCTTAATATTATCACCTGTGACAGGTGGAGCATCAATTGCGATTGGTGGTATTGTTGGTGCAGGTATTGGTGCGGTTGCGCTAGGAGTTGGTGGTGGATTTGCTGGTAGTTATGGTGGGACACAAGTTGCTAGGAAATATACGGGTGTGTGTGATTAAAAGGTATAGTTATGAATGAGGTTTTATTCGTGATGAAAGAAATGATTGAAAATAATACTATTTTAATGAATTTTGTTATGTTAATTATTCTTTTTAATTTGTTGTTAATGTTTTTTACATATATATATAATAAAATTTATATTTCGATTTATAAAGATGATTTTATTGATTTGTTTTTTGGGAGGAATAATGGAGTCATCTTTAATCGAGTAGGTGGGGATTTGGTTGTTGTCGCATATTGGTTTTTGATGCGTTATTCTTTTGAAGTGATTTCATCGAGAAAAATACGTTTCCCTTCTATTAATGACTCTCATGCTAAACCATTTTATATGACGCCGAATGCTTTTAAAGAGAATATTGAATTATTTAAAAAGAATAGGAAGGGGTGGCTGATTTTTAATCTGATATCTTTTTATATAACATATATATTGGCTATTATTTTTCTAATTTATATAATACTTTTTATTTAAAATTCTTAACTTAAAAATTTAGGTGTAAAGAGAGTTCTGATATGTCTGTTTATCAGGAAATGGTGTCTAATTTATTAGAGGACCCTATGGTTGCAACTATGATTATAGCAATCTTTTTTAGTGCATTTTTAGTTGTTTTTATTATTGTTTATAATAAAATTTATATAAAAAAACATAGGGATGATTTTTTAAATTTATATTATGGAACAACGAATGTTTCTAAAGGGATATTAAATAGTTTAGATGTAACCACCTTCTTTTTTTTGACAACTTATGATGTTCAGTTAATATTAAATAATATTTTTAAATATAATAAAAAAAAACCATTTCCAAGTATTAGAGATAAAAAAACTCCAATGAAATTGACTCCTAATGCTTATATCGAAAATATTGATAAATTTAGAAAAAATCACAATCGATGGATGTTTATCAATTGGATTATAAATTTTTTAATAATTCTTACTTTTGCAGTATTTATCTTGATTGACCTTTTTTATAAAAGATAACTTGTAAAAATATTTGTTGATGAACAGGCTGAGCCTTTAGTTCGTTATCAATATGATACACAAGGCAACTTGATAAAAGCTACTGATGAAAATGGTCATGTCCGAAACTATGAATACAACCATTTCCATCAACTTACACGTTATACCGATCGTACAGGGCGTGGGCAAAATATTCGCTATGAATCAACTGAAGCCAAAGCTAAAGCAATTGAAGAATGGGCTGATGATGGTAGTTACCATACCAAACTCAAATGGCATCCTCGCTTACGCCAAGTCGCTGTTTATGACGCTTACGATGTCCCGACCTATTACTATTTTGATCTGAATGGATTTACCTACCGTACTCGTTTAGCAGATGGACGTGAATCGTGGTACAGCCGTGATAGTCAAAAACGTATTACCCGTCAAATTGATTTTGAAGGGCGAGAGACCCAACAAGAATACAATGATCAGGATCAACCCATCAAGTAGCCAGCAAGATGTACATCTCTCTGCTGATGGTCAGATCAGTCACAGTGCCGGAGAGAGTATTAACCTGAGTACGCAGCAGTCTTTGATTGCACATGCCAGCCAGAAACTAAGCCTGTTTGCAGCACAAGACGGTGCACGTTTATATGCGGGTAAAGGCAAAGTCGAGATTCAGGCACAGGGTGATGGTGCAGATCTTATTGCCAGAAAAGGGGTGCAAATTATTTCGACGGAAGATGCGGTTTATATTACCAGTCCAACCGAAATTAATCTGACCGCCGGTGGTTCACAAATCAAGATTAATGGCTCGGGGATTTTTCCGACCACAGGCGGAAAATTCGAGGTAAAGGCGGGGCAGCATTTGTTTAAGAGTGGTGAAAATGTTCATGCAACCATTCCTTTAATGCCTAAATTGGGATTACACAAAATACAATTTGAATTGCGAGATACTGAAACACAAGCGTTGTTGCCTTTCACTTCTTACATGTTAATGAATGATCAAGGGCATGTAAGCTATGGAAAAACAGATGTGAATGGCTTGACTCAGGCATTTGTCACTGATAAGCAAGAGAATTACTATCTACATGCAATCAATGACAAAATAAAGAAATTGGATAACTAAGATGGCAAAGTATCCTCAACCTAAGCTTGCACAAGCTGTATTAAAGAATGTGCCAAAACATATTGCTTTGCCACGTTTGAAATATGTGATTACAGCAAAAACATCTGAAGCTAAATCTACCTATGTATCTAAACTGACACCTTTTAATAAGTTTATGAAAACCCATAAAATTGAGGTGAATTATGATACTGCAGTAGTTCAAGTTGATATTTTCTTAGACGATAAATGGTATCAAGGCGCAATCCTTCCACATTTAGCACAATCTGAAAGCGGAAAGTTTACAGAGATCAAGTTTAAATACCATCAAGCGCAAAGTTCCCCGATAGAAGAAAATAAAATCCAAAAAGTTTATATAAAAGAAGGTATGGAAGTTGGTTGGTTGTTGATTCGAGAAGATGAGACTGTCGATGCATTGTTAAAACGTATCTATGCATACCCTCCTACGGCAAAAGAATTTTCTATTTTTAAAAATAATAATGCCCATTTGCCAGGGTTATCAACCAATGGACCAATGACTGTGCTTAAGCCGTGTCAGGTGGTCATTTTATCAAATAAATATGGTAATGATCTTAAGCTGAGTGAATATAAGCGGTTAGCGAGCAGCGTCGAAGAAAAATTGAAGCTATTGAGAAAGTCCTCAAATTTTGATGCGGCATTTTTTGCTGCAAATTATGAACTTTTGTACGACTATTGGTCACATGCTACTGAAATGGCATTAGCCAATGTAAGTGACCAAAAGAAAGTCGTCACAGTTGATGAGTTTAGGAAGGAATACTGTCAAGGTGATGATGATCTACTAGATCAAGTTGAAGAAAGAACGGGGCAAATTGTAGATAGCGCTGAACAAAAAAGCGAGCGAGATAGAAAGCTTAAAAAGAATGAGCTTCTAGTCATGAAAGAAACATCACTAGAAAAAGTGATAAAAAGCAATGATGCGATTATGGCTGTTTATCAAAGTGAACAGCTAATGAAATCTAAATATTCGAACCCAAAGCATTTTTCAGATTTTAAGAAAAAATATGCCTCACTTTATAGCCAGTTGGGTACAGCACTCAAAGATATGCATATTGTTGAGCCTCAGACTCAAATTCCTTTAATGAGAAAGTATATGAAAACGGACTCTCTTATACGTTCAGATGCTGTACGAGGTGGTTTGAAGCATTACGATAAGATGATCGTCGATTTAGGGAAAATCAGTATCGGTTTAAGAATGGGTAAGCAATTGGTGATTGGTCTAGGTGCTGCGATTTTCTTTAAAAATACAATGGATGCCTACAACACGGGAGATATGGAGCTTACGAAGAAAGTGGCTATGATTGAAGGTAGTAAGATTGCTGGGGGAGCCGCAGGAGGGGCTATTGGTGGCTTGGGAGGAAAAGTGGCAGCACGGGGGATAATTTATATTATTGGTGCTGTGGCTGGAGCAGTTGGGTATACTATATCTTTACCTGTTTCTTTGACAGTAACTGCCGTTGTAGTGGGAACGGGTATTATTGTTGGGGGTAAATATGGGAGTGAATATATGGAAGATTTATCTAAAAATATTACTGGTATATGTAAATGAATGATCAGCAACTTATTTATGAAGCTTGGATTGCTTATGGCTCAATAATTTTGGTTCTTTCTTTGGTCTTAATTATATATATATATAACTATTTATTTATAAAGAAAAATAGTAAAGAGCTTTCTGAAAGAATCTATGGTATCGAAGAATACTTAGATGAGGTGGGAGTTTCTTTTGAAAAGGTAATGCAACTAAATTTTATATTTTCCTTGATGTGGTTCTCATATTTTGTACAGCATAGATATTTTAAACAGAAGATGTCATATTTCGCCAAACGTGGAGAAAAGAGTCCAAGCTTGTATCCAAACCTTTATCAGGATAATGTCATTTATTTATGTGAAAAGTTTGGAAAACAGATAATCACAAATGAGGTCTTAGCTTTTGTCTCTCTATTTTTTGGGATTTCAATGTTTACGTCGAAATATATAGCAAAATTTATTGTCTATTTAGGTTTTTAATATCTTAAATAAGTTGTTTATACATATCAGCACCTCTTTATTTCAAGATTTCTGCTGTTGAAGTGGGAGTAGGTATCTTTTCGGTGGTAAATATGGCAGTGAATTTGCTGAAGACAAGGTTAAAACCTTTACAGGGATATGTGAATGAAAGATCAAACATTAATTTATG
Source organism: Acinetobacter sp. Q85-2 (assembly GCF_013420555.1). Classification (NCBI taxonomy): domain Bacteria; kingdom Pseudomonadati; phylum Pseudomonadota; class Gammaproteobacteria; order Moraxellales; family Moraxellaceae; genus Acinetobacter; species Acinetobacter sp. Q85-2. The sequence continues at coordinate 76,396 of NZ_VOXW01000012.1, read as the reverse complement.
ATTATTGGATCTTTTTTTGCTCAATGGGGTTAGGTCTTTTGCTGATGTTAGTTTTATATACATATAACTACATATTTATAAAGAAAAATAGTAAAGAGCTTTCTGAAAGAATCTATGGTATCGAAGAGTATTTAGATGAGGTGGGAGTTTCTTTTGAAAAGGTAATGCAACTAAATTTTATATTTTCCTTGATGTGGTTCTCATATTTTGTACAGCATAGATGTTTTAAACAGAAGATGTCATATTTCGCCAAACGTGGAGAAAAGAGTCCAAGCTTGTATCCAAACCTTTATCAGGATAATGTCATTTATTTATGTGAAAAGTTTGGAAAACAGATTATCAGAAATGAAGTTTTGTCTCTTGTCTCTCTTGTATTTATAACATCAATGTTTACATCGAAATATATAGCAAAATTTATTGTTTATTTAGGTTTTTAATACTTCTAAAAATAATTTGGTTACATATGTTAGTTTCTGTTTTCCTAACCATCACGGTTGTTGTGGGAGCAGGAACGATTGGCGATGGAATGCTTATTGAAGATGTAGGTTTTGTTGCACAAAGATTTGAAATGCAAAGCGCCCCTAATTGAGCCAAATTTAAGGCGTAACTTGGGTAAGTGGTCGACCTAATTCCGTAAATCTGTTGAGGACTGCTACACGTGCATGAATCTCATTCACCTGACTAGGAAAGCTTCTTGCCATTAATTTATCGCCTAATAATTTGATGCAATGCATCTTGGTTTCTACCAAACTGCGGCGATGATAGCCTGACCATTTTTTCCATAGTGTCCTGCCTAAACGTTTAACTGTTCGAAGTAATTCATTAGCGACTCAATTGCTATATCAAAAGAAAAAAATGGTTACTTATAAGCAATTCTAGTTGTAAAACTTATCAATTCATTAGCTTTGATAGCAATAGGTTTCGGGGGGCTAGCACAAATTTCAGTTGTGGAATCATATATTTTAAAAAATGTTGAAAAAAATATTATTGCGCATGCTGCTAGTAAGTTTTTATTAATTAGTGTTGTAAAATGGGCAGCTAGGTTAACTTGGGTTGGACTAGGATTAACCTTTTTGTACGAGCTAGCTAAAAACTACTATTTTGATAGCAAACTTGAAAGTTGGTGTAGTAAATCAGCTTTTGGTCTAAATAAAAGTAAATTTAAGAATATATTGGAGGAGGATAAGGCATTTAGTGAGGCCTTACAGAGTATATAAATGATTAATGCAAAAAAAATTGTGGGTAGAATAGAAGGTCTTAAATGTGAAGAATCTATTATACAGCCTTTTAAAAATATTGGTAAGCAAGTCGCAACTACAGCTTTGCTAGGAGTGTTGACAGAAAGTACTTCACTTTTAAGTGCGGCCCCAATATTAATTCTTGCTTCAAAAGGTAGGAGAGCAAAAACCTTTACTTGTAAAATAGACGGGATTGATGTCATTGGGCAATATACTACAGTAAAATTTAATGAAGGGGACCAAGTTGTTACCATCCTAAGTGAAGAGCAAGATAAAGGCTTTCATTTAGCTTATGCAGTATTAATACCAAATAAGGGAATACTTCATATGTTGTATGATTCTGGGCGTTCATTTAAAAAGCATTGTTTACATTTACTTAAATGGGCAATAATACTAAGTATATTTTCATGTATTTTTTTAACTATTATTGCTCTGGTAGGGTATTTAAATCCTGATAATGGTAAAGATATTATTGACTTTAAAAATCAATTAATAATCTCTTATTTAGTGTCATTTATATTTTCCTTTGGTCTACTATTTAGCTTTTTATTTGGTAAGGATAATGTACGTTTTCTAGGGCGTTACAGCGAGAAAATTTTTGAAATATTAGGGTTTGAACAACCCAAAAATCAAAATCTTTTTAATTCATATCTGATCGATGAAAATGGTTTGCATGTGAGTGTTTTGGATTATAGAAAAAGTTTGATTGGAAAAGATCCCTATCCAGCGGATTATTTTGAGAAGAAAAATGATAAAAATTGAAGGCAAGATTCAAAATCTTAAAGTAGAAGATTCTAAAATTTTGTCTATTGGTAATTTAAATCAACAAGCAGCTAATACTGCGTTAATTGGTACATTAGTCGGAAGTACTTCCTTAATGAGTAACGTGCCCATTATGGCATTAGCTGCAAAAGGTAGAGATGGAAAGACTTTTAGAGGTGAGATTAACGGTATCCGAGTCATTGGACAATTCACAGGTGTTAAGTTTGAAAATAATACTCCTCTAATTATGGTTATTAATGAAGAACAAGAGGACGGATATCATTTTGTATATGCAGTTCTAGATCCTAAAAAAGGTTTGTTACATATGCCATATGAGATGGGAAGATCTAAAAAGAAGACTTATTTATCTTTAGTAAAAAATGCAATTTTGTTATCGATATTATTTTGTTTCTTTTCCAGTATATTAATTGTTGCCCAATATTTTGCAATTGAAGATATTTCAGTTGAAAAAATTAAATTTAATGTAATGCTTTTCTATCCATCAAGTATTCTTTTTTCATTTTTATTTATGGGATACTTTTTATTGGGTAAAAACAATCTTCGATATTTAGCTGAACTTTCAGAAAACGTATTTGAAAAATTGAATTTTTCAGATGTAAAAGAACAGGATTTTTATAATTCAGGGCTTTGGGACAGTGAAGGGATATACCCAAGTGTTATGTTATATAGAAAAAATCTAATAGGTGCTGATCCCTATCCTGAAGATTATTTTGATAAGTAATTAAAATAAATTTTTTATTGATCTTTAATTATATAAAAAAAGCCCTTACGGGCTTTTTTTATTCCATAAATTTAAGGCAATTGCTGAATCGGGCTTCCACCCAGCGCCTGCAATAAAGTTACATAAGCATTGTATTGGCTCTGACGGGTTTGTACCAAAGACAAACGGGCATTACGCGTGGTTTCCTGTGCATCTAACAGATTTTTTAACGCCACTGCGCCGTTACGATAACGGACTTCAGTCAACCGTTCAGACTTTTCCGCCAGTTCAACATTACGTGCCTGCAAGGCAAGCTGCTTATCCAGCTCATTACGTGCCGATAATGCATTTTCCACATCTGCAAAGGCGGCATATAGAGTCTGGCGATACTGCAAAATCGCTTTTTCATATTCCAGTTCGTTGACCTGTAAATCACGTTTCATGTCATTCCATTGTAAAAATGGCAGACTTAATCCAGCACCCAAGGTCAAGGCCGGATTTTGCAATGCACTGCTTAGTGAGGTAGAGGCACCCACACCTGTTGATAGTGCGCCAGTCAAGCTGATCGATGGATAATAGCTGGCCCGATTGGCATCTTTATTGGCCAGGGCTTTACGCAGGCGTAACTCGGCAGCCTGTAAGTCCGGACGACGCGCCAATAATTCTGCCGGCAAACCGGCACTAATCTCCGGCAGCGCCGTGCGTGGTAAACGCGGCGGTTCCTGAACATTCAGTTGCTGCACCGGCATGTTTAATAAAACTGCCAAGGCCGTCCGGGTTTCTACACGCTGCTGCTCAATCTGGCTTAAGGTCGATTTCTGGTTTTGTACCGACTGTTCTGCCTGGGTTACATCCAGACCCGATACCGCGCCAGCCCGATACTGTACTTGTACCAGTTCATAGGTTTTTTGTGCGGTCGCCAGGTTTTGCTGGACCACCTGATAACGTTCATTTAAATAGCCCAGCTGCCAATACAGCTGCTGCTGTACCAATCAAACTCTGTGCTGTGGCCTGTAAATCCTGCTCGGTGGCTAAGGCTTCCCAACGCGCAGCTTCGGTCTGGTTGGCCAGTTTGCCAAATAAATCCAGTTCATAACTCAAGCGTGGATAGCCCAGAGAAATTCCGGTCGAGGCATTACCATCGCCATCCAGACTAAAACGGTGCCCGGTTGAAATGCTGGCATCTCCAATCCGGATCCCTTGCTGGCTTTGAGACTGTCCCGCCTGTAGACGAGCCTGTTGCAGGTTAATCCCCGCAACTGCCAGATCGCTATTGCGCGTCAAGGTTTGTTCAACCAGGGCATTCAGCTGGGCATCCTTAAACAGCGTCCACCACTGATCGGCCTGAACCTGAGCATGCACCTGCTGGCTAACCGCTTTACTGTTCTGGAAACTGCCTGGAATAGTCACAGCGGGTGCCTGATATGGGGTTTTCACCACCGCCGCACAGCCGACCAGGCTGCTGCTCAATAGCAGGGCGGTTGCAAGTTTACTGAAATTCAATTGCATGAAAGTATCCTTATTCTCGAGACAGGGCATCGACGGGATTTAAACGGGCAGCGTTACGGGCAGGAATAAAGCCAAACACAATCCCGATCAGGCTGGAACAGATAAAGGCTGCCACAATGGAGGTGGTCGAGTAAGCCATTTGGAAAGTCCCGCCGGCGAACTGGGTAATCAGTTGTCCAATCCCTAAAGATAAGAGCACCCCGAGAATACCACCTAAAATACAGACCAGTACGGCTTCAATCAGGAACTGCTGCAAGATGTCACTTTGTCGGGCACCCACCGCCATACGAACGCCGATTTCCTGCGTCCGCTCTGTAACCGATACCAGCATGATGTTCATCACCCCGATACCACCCACCACCAGAGAAATCACGGCAATGGCTGAAATCAGCAGGGTCATCGTCGCAGTGGTCTGCTGGATGGTTTCCCGAATACTGTCGGCATTCTGGGTAAAGACATCCTGCGCACCGTGGCGTTGGACCAGCAGGCTTAAAATTGCATTTTCTGCGGTGGCACTTGGATATTCATCTTTAATCCGGACAATGATGCTGCGCACATGCGATTGCCCCAGCATCCGGCTTAAAACGGTGGAGTAGGGCAGATAGACATTCAGGCTATCCGCATTACCGCCCATGCCTTGCTGGGCATCGACCACCCCAATGATCCGACTGGGTACGCTGCCCAGTAAAATCACCTGACCTACCGGGTTAGAGCCGTCACTAAAGAAAGTCTTTTGGGTGTTGGTATCAATCACCACGTCTTGGGCTTGAGTGCGGACACTGCTCCGGTCAAAAGGTTGACCGCTGTTAAAATCCAGACCGCGTACATAGAAGAAGTCTTCACTCACACCATTCACGGTGGTCGAGGCTTCAATTTCCTTAAAGCGTCCGGTCACGCTGGTATTCACCGACGGGCTGACCCCATCGACATAGGGCTGTTCCGCCAGCGCATCGGCATCTGCGGGAATCAGGGTTCTGACCTGAGAGGAACGTGAATTGTCCCCGAAGCCCCGGCCCTGATACACGGTGATGGTATTGGTACCCAGACTGCTGATGTTTTCCAGAATCTGTTTTTGTGAACCATTGCCGAGTGCCACCACTGAAACCACCGAGGCAATCCCAATAATAATCCCGAGCATGGTCAGAAAGGTTCGCATCCGGTGTGCATTCATGGCCAGTAAGGCCATACGGAAGGCTTCTCCCAGACGGTCCACCGCGGAGCGCCAGGACGAAATTTTCTTTTGCGTATTGCGCTGCAGTTGCTGTTTTTCTAGGGGGGCATCGTCAGTTTCTGGCGTATTCGGCTGATCGGAAATAATATTCCCGTCACTGATTTCAATAATCCGGCTGGCACTTTTGGCGACATTGTGGTCATGGGTGACCAGAATAATAGTATGACCCTGGGCATTCAGCTCGCGCAGAATCCGCATCACCTCAATGCCGCTGTTTTTGTCCAGTGCACCGGTTGGTTCATCGGCCAGAATCACATCGCCGCCATTCATTAGTGCACGGGCAATCGAAACACGCTGTTGCTGACCACCAGAAAGCTGGCTTGGACGGTTCTGGGTTTTCTCGCCCAGACCCAAATCGGTCAGCAGTTTTTCTGCACGCTGATGACGTTCATCGGCATCGGCACCGGCATAAATCGCCGGGACTTCAACGTTTCCCGCTGCGGTTAAATCACCCAGCAGATGGTAGCGCTGGAAAATAAAACCAAAATATTCACGGCGTAACTGCGCCAGTTCATCGGGTTCCAGTTCACGGGTTTCACGGCCATTGACGCGGTAGCTGCCCGAGGTCGGTTTATCCAGACAGCCTAAAATATTCATCAGGGTCGATTTACCCGAACCGGACTGACCGACAATTGCGACCAGTTCACCGGGGTAAATTGCCAGATCGACACCCTTGAGAATCTGCACCGTTGATTCACCTGCCGGGAATTCACGAGTCAGATTCTTGACCTCGAGTAGAGGTTGCTGTTGTTGACTCATGCTTACATTCTCATTGGGCCGGAAGGACCACCACGGTTGCTACGTTTGGCGCCATCGTTTGAGGTATCTGAACCATCGGCAATGATGACCTGATCACCCTCTTTCAAACCTTTGATGATTTCAACGCTAACGCGGTTATTTAAGCCGGTCAGGACCTGTTGCGGTTTGGCGCTGCCATCGGCCTGTAAGACACGTACCATTGCCAGTGCAGCTTTGCCTTGATCAATCAGGGCACGTTCCTGTTCGGTCAGGGTTAAGCGCGCAGGACGGTCACCGGCCGGGCGTTGACCACGAGCTTCAGATGCACCGCGTTCAGCCGGCGCCTGATCTGCACCCGGGGCACGGCTACGCTGTGGACGGTTAGAGGCCTGAATGGCTGCCGCTGGAATCATCAGGACATTTTTCGCTTCATCCAGCACAATCGACACCTGTGCGGTCATGTCAATACGCAATTTGCCATCTTCATTCGGAACATCAAACAGGGCGTTGTAATACACCGCAGAGCTTGAAGTGGATGAACTGTTATTGGTCTCGGTATTGATTGAATTCGGTGCCGGTTCAACCTGACGCAAGGTGGCGTAGTGTTTTTTCTCACTGTTGCCCAAGGTGGTGAAGTACACACGCTGGCCTTCTTCCACTTTCATAACGTCGGCTTCAGAAATCTCCGATTTTACGGTCATGGTGTCGAGCTTGGCTAGTTTGACAATGGTCGGCGCACTCTGGTTGGCGTTTACAGTCTGACCTTCTTCCGTAACAATCGCCACGACCGTACCATCCATGGGTGCAACAATACGGGTATAGCCTAAATCTTCACGTGTGGTGGCTAAAGTTAAGCGGGATTGTTCAATCTGGGCATTAATGGCAGCAATATCGGCCTGTGCGGTTTTGTAGCTGGCCAGTGCGGCTTCCAGTTCTGCACGTGAGGTCGCATCCTGGTCATACATGGCCTGTTGTCGGCGATATTCAGCTTCGACTTTGGCAAGATTGGCCTGACGCACCGCCAGTTGGGCCTGCTGGTTTTTAATGCTGGCTTCTGCGGTTTTTAATTCGTTTTCCTGACGTACCGAATCAATCTGGGCAATCAGCTGGCCCTGTTTGACCTGATCGCCGAGTTCAACATACATTTTTCTGACCTGTCCCGACACCTGGGCGCCGACACTGACCATTTTGGTGGCTTCAAGGACACCGGTGGCCAGTACTGAATTTTCAATATCGCCACGGCTGACGGCAGCGGTAATGTACTGTGGCTGTTCCTGTTTAGGTTTTAAAAAGAACCAGGCTGCAGCAATAAGTGCCACAATGGCCAGCGCAGCAAGCGCGAGTTTGGTTGGTTTTATTTTAGGCATGATCATCGAAACAGGTAAAAAGAATTAAACGGAATTATAAAAGCGAATTAAGGATAAATCGTGAATATTTTGAAGACATTGCAAATGATAATTATTCTATGCAGGTCCGGATATCCTGTTAAACGGCAAATAAAGGCCGACCACAGAGACTGGCAATGGCTTGCTGCACCAGCTGTTCCGGGTTGTCCTGACTGACGCCTTTAATGGCCGCATCAATATTTAATAACAGCGCCGGCCAGCTTAAAAACGTCTGTGGCGATAAACGGCGTACCGCCTGCTGGTAAGTACTGACCTTGTTTTTCCAGATGCCCAGTTGCAAAGCATTCTGTGGTTGCTCAAACAGTTGCATCAGAAGCCGCATTTCCTTGCTGATACTCCATAAGATCAGGCTCATCGGCTCGCCAGAGGCGGTCAGATACTGAAAAATCTTGATAGATTGAGCCAGATTTCCGGCTAAAAGGGCATCGCTTAAATCATAAGTGGTATAGCGTGACTGGTCTTGCAGGCAGGCATATAAATGCTCAATCTGAATATGTTCAAGGTCCGGAAACGTATCGCGCACCCGCATCAGGCTGTTTTTGGCCGCCAGCAAGTTGTGTTCATGATGCTGTTCCAGCCATTGCCAGGCATCATTGGCCAGTTGAATCCCGAGTTTCTGCGCTTCAACTGCTAAAATCTGCTGTCGGTCACGTGGGTAATTTGCCGTTAAGGCGACGCAAACGCCATTGGCCTCCACCGTCTGGAAAAAGCTTGACTTGAGGCTGCTGGCATCCTGCTTGGGCATGACCACCAGCAGCAGGTTATTGCTGTCTTGTTGTAAATAGCTTTTCAGCAGTTTTAAGCTGCTGGCATCGGGCTTGATGTTGCCATGCACTTCAACTGCCAGTTGGGTGGAAAATAAAGACAGGCTGTTTAAGGCATTAAAGACATTTTTCCAGTCACTGACGCTGCTAATGTCATAGCGCTGACGTTCAATGTCCTGCTTCTGCCAGCTTTGGCGAAAAGCATCGATCAGGTTTTGTTCTAGTAGTGGTTCCTGACCATGCAGCACCCAGGCTCCCCGGGCATCATCAATCCGTTTCAGGGCCTGTAAGTAATCCAGTTTCATGGTGCAGCAGTTTGGCTGGTCGATGCGGCAGGTAAGCGGTTTGATGAAATCTGACGTACGATTTGCTGAGCCACGTCATCAATGATCACATCACGCAGGAATTTCTGTTCCTGATCATCGGTGTTCACTGTTGCGACATCATATTGATAGCTTCGGGTGGCGACTACGGTACGCGGTTCAGTCACCGGATTGCCTTGCGCATCTTCAATACGGAAAGTCACATTTAAACGCAGCATGGTTTCGACCAGCTTGCCATTTAATTCCAGACGGCGCGGGCTATAGTCGAGTACCCGCAGCAGATAGGCATCATTGCTATTGCTGAGCTGGACACCGGCGGCACCCAAATAAATCGACAGTTTTTCCTGTAATTCTTCCGCTTGGGCAGGCAGCGCCAGACGCATTTTCGAATAGGCCACCGGGGCGACGGTTGGGTTGGTGCCTTTCAGATGAAAACCACAACCGACCAGGCTAGTAGCTAAACCGCATGTAAGTACAATAGCTGCGACACGTTTGCCCAAATGCATGTGTTGTCCTCTGTGTTGGCCTGAATCAAGCGAAAAATAAAATGAGGTTTTGATTGTATGTGCAAAGCCCGTTGACTGGCAACGGGCTTTGTGTTTTTTAAGCCTCCCTTTGGTAAAGGGAGGTTTGGAGGGATTCGTCCTTAAAGGTCCCCCTCTTGCGCCATATATGGCTCACCTTTTACAAAGGGGGACTTCCACGGTCCATATTATAAAAAATGGGTTCTCCTCCCTTTTTTAAAGGGTGAGAAGCATTGCTTCGCAAGGGAGGGATTGTTCCTTTATATTCCCTTCTCCCTTTGGGAGAAGGTTAGGATGAGGGGGCTTTTAATATTTCACCTCTCCCTAACCCTCTCCTGAGAGGAGAGGGAACCTAAGGAATTAAACCACCAAATTCACTAACTTATTCGGCACCACAATTTCTTTCTTGGTTGGGCCAGTCAAGAATTGTTGCACTTCAGGCAATGCTTTCGCTTGTGCCAAAATGTCATCTTTCGATGCATCGACAGACACTTCAAGTTTGCCACGAAGCTTACCATTCACCTGAACCACGATGGTTTGGGTATTACGTGTTAATGCAGATTCATCCACAGTCGGGAATTGAGCAGAGGTTAACTCAATGCCAAACTGAGCCAATAAAGTCTGGCTTAAGTGTGGTGCAAATGGTGCCAGCAAAGTCAGAAGTGTGGTGATGGATTCACGAGCCACAGCCACGTCATTGTCATCTTTCGCTTCAAACTTGTTGTTTGCATTTAGAAGCTCCATCATCGCTGCAATGGCAGTGTTAAATGCATGACGACGTTCGATGTCATCACCCACTTTTTGGATGGTTTCATGGGTTTTACGACGTAAGTCTTGCGCTGCTGTAGAAAGCGCAGCTTTGTCGATGTTTGATGCATTGTTGCCTTGTTCAAGGAAACCAGTTGCCAAACGCCATACACGTTTCAGGAAGCGGTTTGCACCTTCAACACCAGCATCAGACCATTCTAAAGATTGATCAGGAGGGGCTGCAAACATCATGAACACACGAGCCGTATCTGCGCCGTATTGGTCAATAATCGCTTGTGGGTCGATACCGTTATTTTTCGATTTCGACATTTTTTCTTGGCCGCCAACAATGACGTCTTGACCATCACCTTTGTATTTCGCAGACGTGATACGACCTTTTTCGTCTTTTTCAAGTTCGATGTCGGCAGGGTTAAACCACGTTTTCTTACCTGATTCCGCTTCACGGTAATAGGTATCCGCAAGCACCATACCTTGAGTTAACAAGTTAGTGAATGGTTCGTTACCTTGTACCACGCCTTCATCACGCATCAATTTGTGGAAGAAGCGTGCATATAACAAGTGCAGAATTGCGTGTTCAACACCACCGATGTATTGGTTCACAGGCAACCAGGTTTGACCCGCTTCAGGTTTCACCATGCCATCTGTAAAGTCTGGAGATGCATAACGTGCGTAGTACCAAGAAGACTCTACGAAGGTATCCAATGTATCGGTTTCACGACGTGCGTCGCCACCACAGCATGGGCAAGTGGTTTCATAGAATTCAGGCATTTTGTTCAATGGGTTACCTGAACCATCAGGCACAACGTCCGTTGGAAGCACAACAGGCAGTTGTTCTTCAGGTACTGGCACTTGACCACACGTGTCACAGTTGATCATTGGAATTGGACAACCCCAATAACGCTGACGAGAAACACCCCAGTCACGTAAACGGAATTGAACTTTGACATTGGCAAGGCCTTGTGGTTCAAGTTTTGCCAAGAATGCATCGAAAGCACCTTGGAAGTCTAAACCGTCAAATTCACCTGAATTAACCAGTTTACCTTCTTTAGAGCCGTACCATTCTTGCCACTGAGTTGCATCAAAGTCTGCATCATCAGCGCCTTTGGCATCAATCACTTGCTTAATCGTTAAGCCGTATTTGTTGGCAAATTCGAAGTCACGTTCATCGTGTGAAGGCACTGCCATCACCGCACCTGAACCGTAAGACATCAATACGTAGTTTGCGATCCAGACTGGAACTTCTTCACCTGTCACAGGGTGTTTTACAGAAAGACCTGTTGCCATGCCTTTCTTCTCAGCAGTCGCAAGATCAGCTTCTGCAACTGAACCCATACGGCATTCTTCGATAAATGCAGCAAGTTCAGGGTTGTTTTCCGCAGCTTTTAATGCCATCGGGTGTTCTGCTGCAACTGCAACATAAGTCACACCCATTAAGGTGTCGGCACGTGTTGTGAAGACTGTTAAGCCATCTGCATACACGTCTGGATTCGCTGAAGGGAAAGTAATTTCCATACCCTGTGAGCGACCAATCCAGTTACGTTGCATGGTTAATACTTGTTGTGGCCAACCGTCTTTCAGCGTGTCTAGGTCGTCCAGTAATTCTTGCGCATAGTCAGTAATGCGGAAGTAGTACATTGGAATATCACGTTTTTCAACCAATGCACCTGAACGCCAGCCACGACCATTTTCAACCTGTTCGTTGGCAAGTACGGTTTGATCCACTGGATCCCAGTTCACCGTTGAAAGTTTACGGTAGATCAGACCTTTTTTATAAAGCTGAACAAATAACCATTGTTCCCAGCGATAGTATTCTGGTGTACAGGTGGCAAATTCACGATCCCAGTCAATCGATAGACCAAGTTTTTTCAACTGATTACGCATGTAATCAATGTTTTCAAAAGTCCATTTTGCTGGTGCAACCTGGTGTGCAATCGCTGCGTTTTCAGCAGGTAGACCGAAGGCATCCCAACCCATCGGTTGCAGTACAGTTTCGCCTTTTAAGCGGTGGAAACGGCTGATCACGTCACCAATCGTATAGTTACGCACATGACCCATATGCAGTTTGCCACTTGGGTAAGGGAACATCGAGAGGATATAACGACGTGGACCTTCTACAGTGTCGGCAACTTTAAAGGCTTTACGAGTTTCCCAGTCGCTTTGGACTTGAGGTTCAATCGCACTGGCTTGATATTCAGGGTCAATATGAGTAGTCATAAACGGATTAATGAATTACGGTTAAAAGTTTGTTGCACAGCATAGCGCAAAATGCAGCGAAAAGTGAATTTTGCGCGGCGGTTTCTGCTGGAAAAATTTAACTGATCGGGCCAGAGCAAGCAGAAACTTAAAAAACTTGCGGATTGGCACGTTCCTGTTGGGCTTGCTGCAGGGCAGCATTGGCTTCACGTTGCTGTGAATCCATCTCGGGAGCGGTTGCTGGCGTGTTCGCTGTCTGTGCTGTGGTTGGACTGTGCGTATTATTCGCTGCCGCCGTTTGCGCTGAAGTCGTTGGGGCAGAGTTGCGCCAACCGTAAGTATCGACTTTGCCGTGTTTCTTGGCATTTTTCGGTGGCGGGGTGGTGGTGTAATGGGTTGAACCATTGGCATCGACCCATTTGTAGTACTGTTTGGCCATCACATTGGCGCTGGCCAGTGCGACTACTGAACATAATCCCCAAGTTAAAATAGAGCGATTCATCTTGTTATCCTCATGCTGTATTCAGCTGATCAATCTGCGCGTTTATCTTAGCAATAATTGGCGCCAAAGTTGATGAATTTTTAGGCTGGAAGATGAAAAATAACTGCATGAATCTGCGCCTGAATATCCTCGGCTGTTGTATCTGAAATAACCATTTTACTGCTGCAGAATGATCCATTTTGATGGGTGAATTATAAATAAACGATTTTTTATTTAATAAAATTCATTCATTTTTTTTATGTATTTTATATTTAAAATTTATGTGAAATAAAGGCAAACACATGAAATATCATGTTTTATAACGGAAATTTAAATTTTTCTATGTAATGCTTGAAAACCAGATATGTTTAAAAAACAGGCACACAGCCAAGTTTAGGAAAAAAGCCAATTTTTAAACTTGACTTTAGGGGACGAAACTACAAAAATGCTGTCTTTAGTTTTATATGCCTTAGATCGATCACCCTTCGAATAAGTGTCATGTCATGCAATGGGCAACTTCTCTAGCCGAGAAGCTGAACAAAGCTGTGAAACGTGTTTATCCCAACATGTTTTTAGATCTCATATTGCTCAATCAGCAATCAGATCACAAATTTTTCCTATTGCGATGAAAACTATGAAATATGTGTGCTATAACAGTGCAACAATGAATTAATGAAACGCTGCAAATGCCTCCCATTTCGCAGTGATTAAGATTAGGGTGAATCACGTTGGAACTTTTATCTGGTGGTGAAATGCTCGTTCGTGCATTAGCGGACGAAGGCGTTGAACATGTATTTGGATACCCAGGCGGCGCCGTTTTACACATTTACGACGCGTTCTTTCAACAAGACAAAATCAATCATTACCTTGTGCGCCATGAACAGGCAGCAGGCCATATGGCTGATGCTTACTCGCGCGTAACCGGTAAGACCGGTGTGGTGCTGGTGACTTCAGGTCCAGGTGCAACCAACACCGTTACCCCAATTGCAACAGCCTATATGGACTCCATTCCAATGGTGATTCTGTCAGGTCAGGTTGCTTCTCATTTAATTGGTGAAGATGCGTTCCAGGAAACCGATATGGTGGGGATTTCCCGACCAATCGTAAAACACAGTTTCCAGGTGCGTCATGCCAGCGAAATTCCATCAATTATTAAAAAAGCATTCTATATCGCGTCATCTGGCCGTCCTGGTCCGGTTGTGGTTGATATTCCAAAAGATGCGACCAATCCGGCAGAAAAATTTGCCTACGAATATCCTGAAAAAGTGAAGATGCGTTCGTATCAACCACCACATCGTGGTCACTCAGGTCAAATCCGTAAAGCGATTGATGAACTGATTCATGCCAAACGTCCAGTGATTTATTCAGGCGGTGGTGTGGTGCAGGGCAATGCCGCAGCACAGTTAACTGAGCTGGCGCATATTCTGGGTTATCCGGTGACCAATACCTTAATGGGCTTGGGCGCATTCCCGGGTGATGATCCGCAATTCATCGGCATGCTCGGTATGCACGGTACCTATGAAGCCAACATGGCCATGCACAATGCAGACGTGATTCTGTGTGTCGGCGCGCGTTTCGATGACCGTGTCACCAACAATCCGGCAAAATTCTGTCCGAATGCTAAAGTCATTCATATTGATATTGACCCGGCAACAATTTCTAAAACCATCATGGCGCACATTCCAATTGTGGGCGCAGTTGAACCTGTACTCCAGGAGATGCTGGTACAGCTGAAACAGATGAATGTGTCGAAGCCAAATCCTGAAGCGATTGCAGCATGGTGGGAGCAGATCAATGAATGGCGTAAAGTTCATGGTCTGAAATATGAAAAGCCAACTGATGGCACCATGAAGCCACAACAGGTGGTTGAAGCTTTAGATAAAGTGACCAATGGTGAGGCCATTATTACTTCTGACGTTGGTCAGCATCAGATGTTTGGTGCGCTTTACTACAAATATAAGCGTCCACGTCAATGGATCAACTCGGGTGGCTTGGGCACCATGGGTGTAGGCTTACCTTATGCAATGGCTGCGAAACTGGCGTATCCAGACCAGCAGGTGGTGTGTATTACTGGTGAAGCATCCATCCAGATGTGTATTCAGGAACTGTCGACCTGTAAGCAATACGGTTTGAACGTGAAAATTCTGTGCCTGAACAACCGTGCCTTGGGTATGGTAAAACAGTGGCAAGATATGAACTATGAAGGTCGTCACTCAAGCTCATATGTAGAGTCTTTACCTGACTTTGCCAAGCTGATGGAAGCGTATGGTCACGTGGGAATCCAGATTGACCATGCCGATGAGCTTGAATCGAAGCTGGCTGAAGCCATGGCCATCAATGATAAATGTGTATTTATTAACGTGATGGTTGACCGTACTGAACACGTTTATCCGATGCAGATTGCCGGTCAGTCCATGAAAGATATGTGGTTAGGAAAAGGGGAGCGTACAGAATGAGACACATTATTTCCGTTCTCGTTGAAAACGAAGCTGGTGCGCTTTCTCGTTTAGTGGGCTTGTTCTCTCAACGTGGTTATAACATTGAGACGCTGAACGTAGCACCGACTGAAGACCCGACTTTGTCACGTTTGACACTCACTACTTATGGTGATGACCACAAAATTGAGCAGATTACCAAGCAGCTGAACAAGCTGGTTGAAGTGGTCAAAGTGGTAGATTTGTCTGAAGGCGCGCATATTGAGCGTGAACTGATGCTGATTAAAGTCAAGGCACTGGGTTCAGCACGTGATGAAATCAAGCGTACTGCCGATATTTTCCGTGGTCAGGTGGTCGATGTGACACCAACGACCTATACCATTCAAATTGCCGGTACCACAGAAAAGCTTGATGGCTTTATTGATGCGTTGGCTGAGAACACCATTCTGGAAGTGGTGCGTTCAGGCGTATCGGGTATCGCACGTGGCGAAAAAGTTTTAACTATTTAATTTAACAAAGAATTCACCTCTCCCGGCTGGGAGAGGCGCTAGCAAGCTGAATAAAGAAATTGCCCTAGCGGACAGGAATCAAAAGCATTTAAGCGGAGACAGCAATGCAAATTTTTTACGATAAAGACTGCGACTTATCTATCATCCAATCTAAGAAAGTAGCGATCATTGGTTACGGTTCACAAGGTCACGCGCACGCGCTTAACCTTAAAGATTCTGGCGTTGACGTAACTGTTGGTTTACGTGCTGGTTCAGCTTCTTGGAAAAAAGCTGAAAATTCAGGTCTTAAAGTTGCTGAAGTTCCTGCTGCAGTTGCACAAGCTGACGTGGTGATGATCTTGACTCCAGACGAGTTCCAAGCGCAACTTTATCGTGACGTGATTGAGCCAAACATCAAGCAAGGCGCAACTTTAGCATTTGCTCACGGTTTCTCTGTTCTTTATAACCAAGTTGTTCCACGTGCTGACTTAGACGTAATCATGGTTGCACCTAAAGCACCTGGTCACACTGTACGTTCTGAATACCAACGTGGTTCAGGTGTTCCTGATCTTATCGCGATTCACCAAGATGCTTCTGGTAACGCACGTAACCTTGCACTTTCTTACGCTTCAGGCGTAGGTGGTGGCCGTACAGGTATCATCGAAACTTCTTTCCGTGAAGAAACTGAAACTGACCTGTTCGGTGAGCAAGCGGTTCTTTGTGGTGGTGCCGTTGAACTGGTTAAAATGGGCTTCGAAACTCTGGTTGAAGCGGGTTATGCGCCTGAAATGGCTTACTTCGAATGTCTACACGAACTTAAATTGATCGTTGACTTAATGTTCGAAGGCGGTATCGCGGACATGAACTACTCTGTATCAAACAACGCTGAATACGGCGAATACGTAACAGGTACTGAAGTCATCAACGAACAGTCTCGTGAAGCAATGCGTAATGCGCTTAAACGTATTCAATCTGGTGAATACGCGAAGATGTTCATCCAGGAAGGTGCGTTGAACTACCCATCTATGACTGCTCGTCGTCGTCAAAACGCTGCTCACGGTATCGAAGTAACTGGTGCTAAATTGCGTGCGATGATGCCTTGGATTCAAGCAAACAAAATCGTTGATAAAGAAAAGAACTAAGTTCTAATTTCTGAGCCAAAAAGCCCTTGTGTTTCACAGGGGCTTTTTTATGTCATTTAAAAATAGAGCTTACTGAGTTAAGTTAACTTCCGTGCCTTAAAGAAAAGAAAGCAGTGCTTTTCTTTCCTTGCACTTCACTCAGAACAGTGTTCTGAGCTTGCTCATACCTTGGATTCAAGCAAACAAAATCGTAGACAAAGAAAAGAACTAATTTCTCGAATCATTTGATTTGAACGCGAAGACCCGCTCACTAGAGTGGTTTTTTTACATTTAATATTGTGTGCCTTGCTTCATTCAAAGGAGTGCTTTTCTTCCTTGTACGTCATACAAAACACTGTTTTTCTACTTCTTGCGCTTCACTTAAAGTGCTGCATTGACGTCGCTGCCAGATCATCGGCATGAAAAAGAACTACTGTACTGAGTGAGATAATTAATCGCATAGGGGTACTAAATTGGCTGAAAAATACTTTTATTTAGAAGAATTATTTTTTACTCAGATTAAAAGTCGAGTGAAAAATGAATAAATGCGAAAAAAGTAAAAAATGAATCAGGAATAAAACAGATTGGGCCGCTTTGGTTTTTTCTGATGTGCTTTATGTATTTTATTATTTCTTCCTGACAGTTTATTGAATAAGGCTATCCCCACTACTAAGTATTTTATATTTAAAATAACAATCAAATAATCTGTTTAAATTGTCAGGCTTTTTAAAAATACGTGAAATTTCAATTAATTTTTGGTGGAAAATTCCAATATTCTAGGGAAAACTAAAAAAAAGTGTAATAAATGTAAAGGAATGTTTATTAAGGATATTTAATATTTTTTATAAAAAACATCTATTTGTTTTTATCTTAAAAAACTGGTTAGAAAAAAATTCCCTAAAAATAGTGACCCAAGTAGCAAGGAGAATTTGGGTCACCAAAAAAAGAGAATTAGCCCAAAAACAGTCGATTAAGCAAGAAAAATAATTTTAAAAAATAAATACTTAGCCTTGTGTGAAAAATCCCGTATAGATGGTTTTTTCTGTGGAATACCTACAATAAAAGGACTTGCTCAGGATCGGGTTTTAATCAGTCTAAAGACATTCTGGTTTGGGTGAGTGATTAGAAAAATGGTTCTTATATTAAAGTTATGGAGAAACACGACATGTCTACATTAATTAAAACAGCTATGGCGGTATTATTTGCAGGTACTTGCTCATCAGTAATTTATGCAACAGAAGCTGAAACAGCTGGTAAACCAGGTGGTAAACATAACTGGAATAACTGTACAACTTTAGGTTGTGAAAAAGATATTCCAATTAAACTAGAAGTTCCAAAAAAATGTGAAATTAAAGGCGGATCAGCAATTGAGTTGAGCAAAGCCGGTGGTACCAAAACATCTAACTATACAGTAAGAAGTAATACTCACTATGTATTAAATATTACAACTGCAAACAATGGTACCAATGCAAGTACATATGTTAAGCATGAAGATGATGGCACAGTACGTATTCCAACTACAATCACAACAACAAAAACAGGTGGTGGTGCGATTGCTTGGGGTAACAGTAACCATGATGGTCTAGCAGATGATGTTTATACTGTTTCGGTTACTAACTCGGCAGTAGCTCCATTCCAGCGTGCAGGTACATATTCAGACACTTATAAAATCAAAGTGTTCTACTAATTTAGTGTTTCGCCTAACTTGGTCTTCGGACCAAGTTGGGCTTTTTCGTTATAAAAGCTGGGGAATAATATGAAAAAAATAATAGCCTTTTTAGTTTCATCGCTGTGTTATGCATCTGCAAGTTATGCAGGTGTTTCTATTGACCCGGTTCAGATGTATATCAACAGTCAGGCTAAACAAAGAACCACAACGCTTACTTTAGAATCTACAGATGAAACTGAAGCAAAAATTTTTGAAATTAAAGCCTTTAAATGGACGCAACAAGGCAATGGTGAGAATATTTTGGTACCAGATGACAGCCTTATTTTAAATCCCAAAAACTTTATTCTGCAGCCGAATGGCAAACAGACTATCCGTGTTGGTTTTAATCGTCCTTTAGAGTCGGTACTCACCGGTAATCAGGAGGGTGCATGGCGCATTCTGGTGGAAGAAATTCCACAGGCCGTGAAAGAAACCTCAGTTAACTTTCTGCTCAGCTTTAACCTGCCTTTATTTGTCGGTAAGCAGGAAGACACGAACGTTAAATTTAATATTGAGAATAACCGGCTGGTTGCACAAAATCAGGCCAATTCGCATGTTCAGATTAATAATTTGAAGATTGTTGATGCCAATAAGAAGGAAGTGTTTAAGGCCGATACTATGGCTTACTTATTGGCCAAAATGAATTACAGCTATGAGTTAAATGGAACCAAGATTGCAGATCCAAAAAAGTATACTGTCCAATTTTTTACGGATAAGAACGATAACATGGTGGAGCTTAAATTCTCGGACTAGCGGTATAAGGGGAATTTGCGATGAATATAAAAAATCGGTGGTTTATTGTTGTTCATATTTTATTTAGCTTCGCAGCGAATGCGAATGAAAATCCGATAGAAGAAAGTCTTGCCAATCTGTGGATTAATGAACTTGATCATCATACTGATATTATTTTAATCACAGAAGGGCAGCATTATTATATGGGTTGTGATGTGCTGTCCGAACGGCAAATTCAAGTGCAAAAGTTAAAGAAACATCAGCAGCGTGCGGATTTCTGTCTGGTCAGTGAAGGCGATATTCAAGCGGTTTTTGATAGTTCATCGCAGTCCATTAAATTAACCATCCCCACTCACTATTTTCAATCCGATTTAAACGTTTTTAACCAGAAAGTGATTCCTGAAAAAGCCAGTTTTGGTGGCTTTTTGAATTATGACTGGGTCTATGCCAACAGCGATTCAAATGAAGCTTATAGTGGTCTGGCCGAGTTGGGGATCTTTAAAGATTACTGGATTCTCAAGAATTCGGTGCTGTATCAGAATACCTCTGTTGAGGAGCAGGTAGTACGTTTAAATAGCAGTTTTGATCTGGAATTTCCAGAAAGCATGACCCGTCTAACCCTGGGCGATACCACAACAACCTATAACCCGTTAATTAATTCTTTGCGTTTTGCCGGCTTAAACTGGGGAACCAACTACACCGAGCGTCCAAGTTTTGTCTATTGGAATATTCCAACCTTACAGGGTAGCGCGCGTATTCCATCTACTGTTGAGCTGTTTATTAACGGGGTGAGCATTTATAGCCAGAAAGTCAGCCCGGGTGATTACATGCTGGAAACAGGGGCGCAAATTCAGCAGGCGGGTGATGCACAAATTGTAGTTGAAGATGTTTTAGGTAACCGCAGTGTGCAAACTTTTCCGGTACTGGTCACTAACCGTTTATTACGTGATGGCCTAAATGAATATAATATTGCCTTAGGTAAGCTGCGTTATAACTACAATCTGGACAGTAGCGATTATCGGGATTTCTTTGTTAATGGCTTTTACCGCAGGGGGCTGTCTAACGCAACCACTTTGGGAACCAACCTGTCCTATAGTGAAGATATTCAGAATGCGGGGGTTATGTGGACTCAGGCCATTAGTAATATTTTAATTGTAGACAGTGTGGTCATGGTCTCGCATGATGACCGGAATCAGATGAACTATTCCTATGGTTTATCCGCCAGCAAGGATTTCGGGAATTTTTCACTGGGTGCCAGTTCCAAGTATACCGAACGGGATTTTAAGTTTTTAGGCGATGATCTGGACAATGTTTCGAATTATCCAAAATTTGAAAATCTGGTGTATTTAGGGCTGACCAATGTGCCTTATGTGCACAATATTAATCTGAACTATGCTGAACAGAAATACTATGATCATCCTGAATTTGAACAGCAGAACCAGCGGGTGATCAATGTTGGATTTAACCGAAATTTTGGACGCCGATTTGCTGTCGGGCTCAGTTATTTCAATGCCTTTGGCGATCGTAAAGATTCTGGCGGGATATTATCTCTTAGTTATAGTTTTGATAATGATAAATCCGTCTATTTTAGTCAGTCTGCAGACCAGAACACCAACCTGCAGCTGGTAAAAAGTGACTCGAGTCAGGTCGGCTTTGACTATGCTGTCGGTGTGAATCATCGCAATGATGACACACTTTATAATGTAAATGGCCTGCTGAAAACCAAGGTGGGTGATCTAGATTTTTACCATGTTCAGGGCAAGGAAACGCGTGACTCGCAACTGGCTTATCGTGGTGCTGTTGTCTGGTTGGGTAATCAGCTAAGTTTTACCAAAATTGTTGAACATGCTTTTGGTTTGGTCAAAGTCGGGGATTATCAAGATATTGATATTCTACGCTCACTGGTTTATGTCGATAAAACCAACAAAGACGGCTATGCCTTTGTGCATGACATTATTCCTTATGTGAAATACGACATTGCCTTTGATGAAAATCAGTTACCTATCGAAGATAAAATTCTTTATTCAAGTAAACAAATTACCGCGTTAAACCAGCGCGGCTACAAAATCAATTTCCCGGTTTTCCATGCTAAACAGGTTCGTATCCGGCCGGTAGATGTCCAAAATCGCAGTTTTGTACCGGGATCAGAGCTGCATATTAACAATGAAGGTGGCGAGGTTTATCCGATTGGTTCGGATGGAACGGTCACTTTATATGGCTTGATTCCAGGGAATTATAGTGTCCGGATTAAAACCCGAGAGGCGCAAACCTGTAGCGCTGTATTACAGGTTTCAGCTCAGGCACAAGATATAACTGTACCGGTTGAACTTGTGTGTAAATAAAAGGAGTAGGGGTGATGAAAGCGAGTGTACTGTTTTTAGTCTGTTGTATCAGCAGCAGTCTGTCTCTGGCACATGCGAGACAATGCCAAATTGAGCGTTTAACGGCAACTCAATTGAATTTGAATGCCTCTTATTTAAGTCAGGCTGCGACTTCCTTTTCGGTGAATTGTGATAGTCGTTATGCTATTAAATTTAATAGCCGAAATCTGGTGAATAGTACAGGCAGCAGTTATCTGGTGAATGAGAAGAATTATAAGCTCAGAACCCAGATGAATATTAGTGGCGCCAGTTCTTCACGCTGGAATGTTCCGCTTAGTCAGGCCCCTACTGGTCAAGATAAATTTGTGGTGTTGGTTCAATTAATGGAACGTCCAACGGCAAGAACACCTGCCGGTGTATACCGGGACAGTCTATATATTAATTTGATGTTTTAATTATGCTTTAAATATTGGAAATATCGAATATTTTTCCAAGCCTTTAACTAGGCGGGTGCAATACCACGAGTTTGATACAAGTATGAAATTAATTTCATGAATTTATCATAAAACTGCAAACTGTAAGGATTATGCTGGGCAGACAACAACAACAGAGGAATACGCGGATGTCAGCGTCTTCACGCACACTGGTATTAAAGTCGCCTAATATTCCTGAGAATTTTAAATTTTATTTTAAACAGGAAAAACAAAAAAACGCGATTAATGAAGTCATTGAAATTGAAGAGCTGGTGCGACCTCGTTTAAGAATTGCGTTAGTGACAGAAACCTGGCCGCCAGAAATTAATGGTGTGGCCAATTCATTATTACAACTGTGCAAAGGATTGCAAAAACTGGGACATAAAATTCTACTGATTCGTCCTGAACAAAAACAACCTTGTACCGATTTTAGTCCCAACAAAGAATGTCTGGTCAAGGCGCAGTCTATTCCGAAATATGGTCATCTGCAGTTTGGCTGGCCACAGCTGTATAAACTCTCTACCGCCATGGATGAGTTTGAGCCAGATATCGTGCATGTGGTGACCGAAGGGCCGCTGGGTCTGGCTGCGTTACAGGTAGCAAAATCCAAGCAGATTCCGGTATCTAGCGGTTTTCACTCTGCCTTTCAGGATTTTAGCCGCTTTTTTGACCTGGCTTTTCTGGTCAAACCGATCCAGCGTTATCTGTGCTGGTTTCATAACAATACGCAACTGACCTGTGTACCCAGTACCGATACCGAGCAGTCTTTACGCCAGTTTGGTGTGGATGGTCCACTGGTGGTCGTCGGTCGTGGGGTCGATGTCGACAGGTTCTCACCACAACATCGTTCAGAGGTCTTACGTTCACGTTGGGGTGCCGATGAACAGACCCGGGTCCTGCTTTATGTAGGCCGGGTGTCGCCAGAAAAAGAAGTGAACGTGGTGATTGATGCCTATCGGGCCATGCAGTCCATTGCCAAATACCCAACCAAGCTGGTGGTGGTAGGCGATGGCCCAGACCTGAAACGTCTGGAAGGGCTAAACACCGATGGCGAAGTCATTTTTATGGGCAGCTTAAGCGGGCAAAAACTGGCTGAAGCTTATGCCAGTGCAGATGTGTTTGTCTTTGCCAGCCAGGTAGAAACCTTTGGCAATGTGGTGCTTGAAGCCATGGCCAGCGGCTTGCCAGTCGTGGCGTATGACTATGCCTGCGCCAATTTGCATGTCAAGCAAGATGAAACCGGCTGGCTTAGTCCACTGGGTGATGTCGCCGGAATTATGCGTTCGATTTATCAGTTACCAAGCGCAAAAGTATTAAGACAGATGGGTAAAAAAGCCCGTGAATCTACCCAGCATATCGGCTGGCAATATCCGATCCAACAATTTGAACAGGCACTTTATCGGGTGGTGCAGGAGTCGCATATGACGACCTAGATTTTAAGCTCAAGCTTAAAGGAGAGCATAGAATGAAACTTAAAAATGCAAAAATAAGAATACTTGATCTCGACTTGAAAGGCTGTTTGTATCTCAATCATTTTTCCCACTCCGAGCGGGTGGCTTATTTCTTTAAAGTGGTGAGCCGTTTAGGCGACGGTTTATTCTGGTATGTCATGCTGGCCACAGTCTGGTTATGGCAGGGTCTGCTGTATGGATTACAGATTATCTACCTGCTGTTAGGTGGATCAGTCGGTACAGGCATCTATAAACTGCTTAAAAGCAAAACCGTGCGTCCCCGTCCTTATCAGGTACATCAGGTGATTCGCCTGGGCGAGCGTCCGCTTGATCACTTTAGTTTTCCCTCTGGTCACACTTTGCACGCGGTCATGATTACCACAGTGCTGGGCTACATTCAGCCGCTACTGCTGGTGTTGATGTTACCTTTTACCATTCTGGTGGCGCTGTCGCGTATGGTGCTGGGGCTGCATTATCCCAGTGATGTGGCGGTCGGTGCACTAATTGGCGGTCTGGTGGCCAGCGGCATTATTTCGGCTGCGCCGTATCTGGAAATTGCGCTATAGCCCATTCACCGGCGGTACGGCCTATCAAAGCTGGTACAGCATTTGCAAAATTTGCTAAAGTAGTGCATCACACTAAACTGCCTTAGGAATAGACATGGGTTTACGTTGGACAGATAGCATCGATATCGCCATTGAACTGTATGAAGCACATCCAGATGTCGATCCGCAATGGATCCGTTTTACTGACCTGCATGCCTGGGTTTGTGCACTTCCAGATTTTGAAGATGATCCGACCAAGTCAACCGAAGGTCTGTTAGAAGCCATTCAAATGGCATGGATTGACGAAGCACGTTAACAGCGACCTCAAAAAACCGATTTTTTTACAGATTAAACGCAGAAAAAAGCCCATTTTTCGGTATAATGCGGCAAAATTTCTGTCAACTTTGACTTTAAGGAGCCAATCATGGCTATCGAACGTACATTATCTATCGTTAAACCAGACGCAGTTGCTAAAAACGTAATCGGCGAAATCTTCGCACGTTTTGAAAAAGCGGGTCTTAAAATCGTTGCAACTAAAATGAAACACTTGACTCAAGCTGAAGCTGAAGGCTTCTACGCTGAGCACAAAGAACGTGGTTTCTTCGCTGACTTAGTTGCGTTCATGACTTCTGGTCCAGTTGTTGTTTCAGTTCTTGAAGGTGAAAACGCAGTTCTTGCTCACCGTGAAATCCTGGGCGCGACAAATCCTAAAGAAGCGGCTCCTGGTACAATTCGTGCAGACTTCGCTGTAAGCATCGACGAAAACGCTGCTCATGGTTCTGACTCTGTAGCATCTGCTGACCGTGAAGTTAACTACTTCTTCGCTCAAACTGAGATTGCTCCACGTACTCGTTAATACGCAGTATTCAAACCAGATAAGTGTTATTATACTTATCTGGTTTTTTTATTCTCTGAATAATCCCTCGCTCAGATCTTGAGCATCTCCTTTCATCCTCAGACATGATTTAGGTAATACACATGAGTAATGAAGTGGTCGCTTCATCTGCAACATCTGATGAGCAGCAACAATCTTTGTCCACTCCAGCGCAATCAACTTCTGTGCAGAAAGTGAATTTACTGGGCATGTCGCGTGCTGAGCTGGAAAAATTCTTCGAAGATTTAGGCGAGAAGAAGTTTCGTGCCGGCCAGGTGATGAAATGGATTCACCAGTATTTTGTAACCGATTTTGCCGAAATGACCAATATTTCAGGCAAGTTGCGCGCAAAACTGGAACAGATATGTGAAATTAAAGCGCCCGATGTGGTGCATAAAAACTATTCTAAAGATGGTACGCGTAAATGGGTGTTCCGTGTCGGTGATGGTGCCGGTTCCTTGGTTGAAACGGTCCTGATTCCGGCAGAAGACAAAACCGGCTCACGTAAGACCCTGTGTATTTCTTCACAAGTGGGCTGTGCTCTGGACTGTTCATTCTGTTCAACCGGTAAACAGGGCTTTCAGCGTGACTTGACTCAAGCTGAAATCATTGGTCAGTTGTGGATGGCCAACTATTCCTATATGGAAGAAGTGCCTGTGGCTGAGCGTGAGCGTTCAGTGACCAACGTGGTGATGATGGGCATGGGCGAGCCGCTGCTGAACTATGATGCAGTTTTAAACTCGATGCGTATTATGCTGGATGACTTCGCCTATGGCATGTCAAAACGCCGTGTAACGCTGTCGACCTCGGGTGTAGTGCCAAAAATTGACCAGCTGGCTGAAGATATTGATGTCGCGCTGGCGATTTCTTTACACGCCACCAACGATGAACTGCGCAATGAGCTGGTGCCAATCAACAAGAAATATCCACTGGAACAGCTGATTGCAGCCTGCCAGCGTTATATCAAAAAAGATGGCAACGAAAGTGCGCGTAAGCACGTGACCATTGAATATGTCATGCTCGATGGCGTGAATGACAGCATTGAACATGCCAAAGAGATGATCAAGCTGCTCAAAGACCTGCCAAGCAAAATCAATTTAATTCCGTTTAACCCGTTCCCGCATGCGCCATATGGCCGTTCAAGCCGGAACCGGATTATTTCTTTCCAAAAAACTTTGTCTGATGCCGGATTTGTGTGTACGATTCGTCAGACACGTGGTGATGATATTGACGCTGCGTGTGGCCAGCTGGTGGGACAGGTGGCAGACCGTACCCGTCGTGCGGAACAGTGGAAAAAGAAAGTTGCAGAGCGAAATGAAATTATGCGCTCTCAAGGATAATTAAATTTAGGGGGAGAGGTCCATTGACTAAGTTGATGTATAAATTCACAACCATCAGCACACTGTGTGTGGCTGCATGGATGAGCACCGGCTGTCAAACCACAACTCCTACTTTAAGTCCGAAAGATCCGGAAAAGGCAATTCAGGTGCGTACCCAGCTGGCGGCCGAGTATTTAAAATCGGGTGATTTAGACTCGGCCAAACGTGCCCTGGATCAGGCACTGGAAACAGATTCGCGTGATTCTATGGCCAATATGATGATGGGCGTGCTGCTACAGCAAGAAGGTAGCAAGCTGAATCTGGAGAAGGCCGATACGTATTTCAAGCGTGCCATCTCTGCCGATCCGAACAATGCGCAGGCGCGTAACAACTATGGTACGTATTTGTATCAGGTTGAACGCTATAATGATGCCATTGAACAGCTGAGTATTGCCGGGGCAACACTCGGTTATGATCAACGTTTTCGTGCATTGGAAAACGTGGGGCGGATTTACCTGAAACTGGGCGATATGGCGAATGCTGAAAAATCATTCAAGCAGGCTCTGCAGGCGAACCGTGACTCCTATGTTTCAATGTTAGAGTTGGCGGAAATTTTTTATTTCAACCAGCAGACTCCTGCAGCATCCAGAATGTATGAACAGTTTGTGCGTGCTGTGGGACAAAAAAATCAAGGTGCGCGTGCATTGTGGATTGGGATCCGTGTTGCACGAGCAAATGGCGATCAGTTGGGACAGCAGGTGCTGGTCAATCAGCTTCGGGCATTGTTCCCTGAAAGCCAGGAATATCAACGTTATTTGCAATTACAGCACAGTACTGAGGCCGTATGGAAGTAAATCCTAATTCACCGCAATCAAATACAAATGTAGCGCCCAATGCATTAGGAAATATCCAACGCCCAGGTGAGTATCTGCGTCAAATCCGTCAAAATCAGAAGCTTGAGCTTGAAGATGTGGCGCAAGAATTGAATATTCCGGTCAAAACCCTGACGGCGCTGGAGCAGGATGAATACAAGTCACTGCCTGAAGCGACCTTTATCAAGGGTTATTACCGCACCTACGCCAAATATTTAAAAGTCGATGCCACCAGTATCATCCAGCGTTTTGATGAAATCTATGCCAATGATACCGGCATGCTGCCGAATCATGCCCTGAATAATTCCCCAATTAAAATTATGGGCAAACTGCCTGGCTCGAATCGTGACCGTAACCGCAAATGGTTAAAGCGTATTGCGCTGGCGGTAGTGGCACTGGCCTTAATCTGGATTATCATCGCGGCCGTGCAAAACTGGTCATCTTCGCAGTCGAGCGACACCGAGCAGAATATTGTGCCAATGTCTGATGTCGAAATTATTAATTTAGACAACAGCAGTGCCGTGACCGGCGATCAGCTGTCTTTAAGCTTTAACCGTCCGACGTCGGTTCATATTGTGGATTCGACCGGGAAGGTGCTGGCCACTGGCCGTCAGGCGTCCAGCTTGAATTTAACTGGTGAGGCACCATTTCAGATTCGTTTAGATGATGCAACCGCAGTGTCATTAAGTCTAAACAATGAAAATATTTCATTGTCTCCATATACCGTCAATGGCAAAGCGGAATTCCGTTTGTCGCGTTAATGGCACAGAGTAGAGCGAAATCATGATTGAGAATCCAATTCGACGCCGTCCAACCCGTAAAATTCGTGTCGGTTCAGTCTATGTGGGCGGTGATGCGCCAATCAGCATTCAGAGTATGACCAATACCGAAACCTGTGATGTCGCTGCAACGGTTGCGCAAATTCAGCGCTGTGTTGATGCTGGTGCAGACATCATGCGGGTATCGGTACCAAGCATGGAAGCCGCACAGGCTTTTGGTGAAATCCGTAAGCAGGTCTCTGTTCCTTTGGTGGCTGATATTCACTTCGACTATAAAATTGCTTTGGCTGTGGCCGATTTCGGTGCTGACTGTCTGCGGATTAACCCGGGTAATATCGGTTCGGAAGCGAAAATCCGTGAAGTGGTGGCTGCGGCTAAACATCATGATATTTCCATGCGGATTGGGGTCAATGCCGGTTCACTGGAAAAAGATATTCAAAAAAAATACGGCGAGCCGACCGGTGCAGCCTTGCTTGAATCGGCCATGCGCCATATTGATATTTTAGACCGTCTGGATTTCCAGGAATTTAAGGTCTCGGTGAAAGCATCGAATGTATTTTTAACCATGGATGCCTATCGTTTGCTGTCGCAGCAAATTGATAATCCGCTACATTTAGGTGTGACTGAAGCGGGAATCTATCGGACCGGTTCGGTGAAATCAGCGATTGCCTTAGGTGGCCTGCTGATGGAAGGCATTGGCGACACCATGCGTATTTCCCTGGCAGCAGAGCCGGAAGAAGAAGTCAAAATTGGCTTTGATATTTTAAAATCGCTCGGCCTGCGTTCTAATGGCATTAACTTCATTGCCTGCCCAAGCTGTTCACGTCAGGAATTTAACGTGATTAAAGCCATGCAGATGTTGGAAGAGCGTCTGGAAGATGTCCGCACTCCAATGGATGTGTCGGTGATTGGCTGTAAAGTTAACGGTCCGGGCGAAGCCAAAGAAGCTGATATTGGCGTGGTAGGTGCAAGTCCGCGTTCACTGGTGTATCGTAATGGTGAAAAGAGCCATTTAATTGATACCAATCAATTGGTTGATGAAATCGAAACAATGGTTCGTCAACGTGTTAAAGAGCTTGAAGAAGCTAAGTCAAAAGAGATTATTCGCACAGGTTTTTCTGAGTAGATCATGAGTTCAATCGTCGCAATCAAAGGTTTTAATGACATTCTCCCAACCCAGACCCCGGCTTGGAGACGTCTGGAACAGCATCTGTCCAGTCTTATGGATGCTTATGGTTATCAGCAAATCCGTTTGCCGATGGTTGAGCAGACCCATCTGTTCAAGCGTTCCATTGGTGATGCAACCGATATCGTTGAAAAAGAAATGTATACCTTCCTCGACAAGGGTAATCCACCTGAGTCGTTGACCTTGCGTCCAGAAGGGACGGCAGGCTGTGTACGTGCCATGCTTGAGCATAACCTGCTGCGCGGTGCAACGCCTCGCGTGTGGTATATCGGCCCAATGTTCCGTTATGAAAAACCACAAAAAGGTCGTTACCGTCAGTTCCATCAGTTTGGTGTGGAAACTTTTGGTGTGGCTACACCAGATATGGATGCCGAGCTGATTTTAATGACCGCGCGTTTATGGAAACGTATGGGCGTTGCAGATAAAGTTCAACTTGAACTGAATACTTTAGGTGAGTCAGATGAACGTGCCGCGTATCGCGCCGCCTTGGTTGAGTTCCTGGAAACGCACAAAGCCGATCTCGATGAAGATTCTCAGCGCCGTTTAAGCACCAACCCGCTGCGTATTCTGGACTCTAAAGATGCCAAAACTCAAAGCATCCTGGAAAATGCACCAAAACTTCACGACTTTATGGGTGAAGACACCATGGCGCATTTTGCCCTGTTGCAGCAGTATCTGACTGATGCCGGTGTCAGCTTCGTGATTAATCAAAAATTGGTCCGTGGTCTGGATTATTACAACAAAACTGTATTTGAATGGACCACCACCCATTTGGGTTCACAGGGGACAGTGTGTGCCGGCGGCCGTTATGATGGTCTGGTGGGGCAGTTAAAAGGCAAGCCAGAACAGTCGGTTCCGGCAGTTGGTTTTGCCATGGGCATGGAGCGTTTATTGCTTCTATTGGAACAGGTCGAAGACAACAGCCCAAGCCGCGATTGTGAAGTATTCCTGGTGGCCGATCCGGCATCACAAGGTAAAGCACTGGTGCTGGCAGAGCAGATTCGTGACCAGCTTGAAGCCAGTGGTAGTGCCATTCGCCTGAAAGTCGGCTCACAAGGCTCGATGAAAAGCCAGATGAAAAAAGCCGACCAGTCGGGTGCACTGTATGCTTTAATTCTGGGTGAGCGTGAGTGGGAAAACCAGCGCTTCGCCGTTAAAGAACTGGCCACTGCCGAGCAGTTGGATGTAGCTGTGGCAGAGATTGTGCCATTTATGATTGAAAAATTTTCTTCAAAATAAGCCAAAGAATATAAGGAAAAGGGTAATTCAATGAGCGCATTAAGTGATGATGAACAACTTGATCATTTAAAATCATTCGCTAAGAAATATGGTTCTGCAATTATTAGCGGGATTTTGATTGCGCTGATTGCCTTTTTCGGATGGCAATACTGGCAGAAGAAAAACCTGGCTGAAGATCAGACCAACACCGCCAAAGTCCAGCAACTGATGGACGAGGCGCGTGCGGCTGAAGGCGATGACAAAGCTTTCCAGAATCTGTCGACCACGGCCGATAAGATTGTGAAAGAAGCACCAGATTCCGTCCAGGCCATTCAGACCCAGTTCTTAATGGCGAAACTGGCCTATGATCAGGGCGATTATGCCGGTGCAGAAAAAGCCTTAAAGAAAGTTGAAAATTCTAAAGTCGATGATGCCGGCTTAATGCAGGTATTAAAACTGCGTTTGGCCTATGCGCAATTGGCACAAAAGAAATATGATGAGGCACTGAAAACCTTGTCTGCCGTCAACGATCCTGCCTTTAAAGCAACAGCTGAAGAAGCGCGTGGTGATGTGTACGTGGCGAAAAACGATATTGAAAATGCCAAAAAAGCGTATCAGAACGCATGGAATGCGTTACTTGAACGTCAACAGGAACGTCAAATTTTACAAATTAAACTCGAAAGTGTCGGCGTTTTAGTTGATGATCCTGAAATTGAACGTCCTGTAATCGACACACAAGTGGATGAAACTGAATGAATAGAAAATATAAGATCCCGTTTGCACTAACTGTTTTAAGCCTTGCATTGGCTGGCTGTTCAAGCAACAGCATTAAAGTTGAAAAAGTAAAACCGAATCCTTTGCCAAAACTGCAACAGGCCAAAACCCTGGTGCCTGTATTTTCTCAAAACACCTCATCGACTGCTGAAGAAGATCCGCTGCGTTTACAGCTAGATGTCGATAATGGCGTAGTATTTAGTATTGATCCTAAAGGTGAAGTGGCGGCCTATCGTGGCAAGCAGCGTTTGTGGCAAACCGAAGTCAGCAAACAGGGGCTGAGCTCAGGTGTAGAAGCGGCAGAAGGTCTGGTGATTGTTGGGAATCAGAAAGGCCAACTGTTTGCACTGGATCAGGCCACAGGTGAGAAAAAGTGGACCGCACAATTGACTGGGGCTATTCTGGCACCTTCGCTGGTGCATGCCAACCGTGTGGTGACTATCAGCAATGATGGTATTGTCTATGCGCATAACCTGGCGACTGGCCAGCAAATGTGGACTTACAATTTGCCGAATGTCCAGTTTAGCCTGCGTGGTAGCGCTGCACCGGTAGCGGTTGATCCGCGTACCGTGCTGGTAGCAACCGCCAATGCTTATATTTATGCAATTGATGTGGTGACCGGTACGCCGCGTATGCAGCGCCGTGTGGCCATCAGTGAAGGTCGCTCCGATATTCAGCGTTTAAATGATATTGATGGCGATCCGGTAGTAGCGGGCCAGTTCCTGGTCACTACCAGCTTCCAGGGCCAGGTGACCGTCACTGATCTGGCTTCACAGCAAGTGGTTTGGAGCGAAGACCTGAGCAGCACCAAACGTCCGGAAGTGGTCGGCAATGGGGTTTTTGTCGCCAGTGCCGATGGCCGTTTAGTGGCTTATGAAATTACCAGTGGCCAGAAGCTGTGGGAAAATGACCAGTTGCTTAACCGTCGTTTAAGTAACCCGGTAATGCTGGGTCAGGACCTGGTGGTGGGAGATATGGATGGTGTCTTGCATCTGTTTAACCCGAGCAACGGTCAGCTGATTGGTCGCGCCAAAACCAGCGGTGAAGTGCGTTCTTTACGTGTCATCGACAACCAGTTATATGTTGGTACGCAAAAGGGTGCATTCAGCATTTGGCAGAACCGTTAACTTTTTGTTGCCTTATGTTAAACTAGGCGACAATTTCCGTATTTTTTAACGCGGGGTGATTGAATGTTCAATGCCCCGTGTTTTTATTCAGGTCTTTGACTGAAATTTTTTCTTCCCATTTGTTTCTGATGTTCAGACCCGTGTAGTGGACTGATCTCAAATAAAGGTTAATCTATGAAACCCGTAATTGCGCTCATTGGTCGTCCGAACGTCGGAAAATCAACGTTGTTTAACCAGATCACCAAGAGTCGTGATGCTCTGGTCGCAGACTTTGCCGGCCTGACGCGTGACCGTAAATATGGTGATGCGACCTATCAGAATAAATCCTTCATCGTGGTCGATACCGGCGGTATTGGCGAATCTGAAGGTGGTATCGATTCTTACATGGCCGAGCAGTCGAAAACCGCCATCCATGAAGCCGATATGATCATCTTCGTGGTCGATGCGCGTGCCGGTCTGCTGGCTTCGGATGAGCAGATTGCCCGTGAACTGCGTACGCTGGGTAAAAAAGTCTTTCTGGTGGCCAACAAGGTCGATGGCGTACATGCAGAAGCCGCGCTGGTTGAATTCTTTAAACTGGGGATGGGCGAGCCAATGCAAGTGGCCGCCAGCCATGGTCGCGGTGTTCAGCAGATGCTGGAAGAAGTACTGCAAGATGTGCCGGAAGATGAAAACCCGGAAGAGCGTGATGAAGACACGGGTCTGCGTCTAGCGATTATTGGTCGTCCAAACGTGGGTAAATCGACGCTGGTGAACCGTTTGCTGGGTGAAGAGCGCGTGGTTGCTTTTGACCAGCCGGGCACAACACGTGACTCGATCTATATTCCGTTTGAGCGTGAAGGGCGTAAATACACCCTGATTGATACTGCCGGTGTACGCCGTAAAGGCAAGGTTGATGAAATGATCGAGAAATTCTCGATTGTAAAAACCTTGCAGGCGATGAAAGATGCCAACGTGGTGGTTGTGGTGGTCGATGCGCGTGAAGGGATTGTCGAGCAGGACCTGCACCTGATTGGTTATGCGCTGGAAGCTGGCCGTGCCATGGTGATTGCGATCAATAAATGGGACAACATGTCTGAATATGATCGCAAGCAGTGTAAGCTGGATGTCGAGCGCCGCTTTGACTTTATTCCTTGGGCGCGTATTCACCTGATTTCAGCGCTGCATGGCACTGGGGTGGGTGATCTTTATCCATCGATTCATCGTGCTTATGAGTCTTCGCGCTTAAAAGTATCACCAGCCAAACTGACTCAGATTCTGAATGATGCAACTGAAGCGCACCATCCGCCAAAAGTGCAGGGTCGTGCCATTAAAATGCGTTATGCACACATGGGAGGCCAGAACCCGCCAACGATTGTAATTCACGGTAACAAGGTGGATAAAACCCCGGCCGATTATCGTCGTTACCTGGAAAACGTGTTCCGTAAGGTCTATAAGCTGGAAGGAACTCCGGTGAAGATTGAATTTAAAACCTCTGAGAACCCGTTTGAAGGACGTAAATCACAGGTGGATGAACGTACTGCTGCGCGTCGTCGTCGTTATGTACAGAAGTTTAAGAAAGCCGAGAAGAAATTTAAACGCGGTTAAGCGGTTTGTCGCTTGATACAAAAAAGCCCGAATCAGATTCGGGCTTTTTTATGGCCATCAGTTTCTAGTCTGGACGCCGTGCCAGCAACATATTGCTATAACGATTCACCCACTGCGGGCTTAGGCGTGACAGGGTAAACAGGAATTTGCTTTTTAATCCGACCGGCTGATGGGTGGCGGTAAATAGCGAGCTTTTTCGCGTAACACAACTGAAAATTTCATCGGCCACATCTTCCACGCTTAAATGTACCCCCATGTTTTGAATGGTGCCGGCATCCATATCTTTGACCATGGCGGTTTGCACAAATAGCGGCATTACATCCAGTACCCGGATACCGTATTTTTGCCATTCTACATCCAGCCCTTCGCTTATACCGCGTACCGCAAATTTACTGGCCGAATACGACACCAGATCGGCCTGTCCATAAATGGCCGAAGCCGACGACAGGTTCACCACCCGGGCAAAAATCGCCTGTTTTAAATAAGGCAGTGCGGCATGACAGCCATTTAGCACCCCATTGACATTAACCTGCATGGTACGCTGATGCGCCTGAATCTCGGTGTCTTCAAAAGCACCCGAATATAAGATACCGGCATTGTTGACTAAAATATTCAGCTCGCCAGCCCAGTCTACAAAACGCGCCAAAGCCGTTTGCCACTGCGCATAATCTGCGACATCCAGCCCGCCGGCTTGCGCATTGGGACCCAGCTGCTGCGCCAGTTGCTCGGCCAGTGCAAAATTTAAATCATAAATTCCGACTTTATAACCCGCCTGATAAAATAAGCGGGCCACTGCTGCACCAATGCCTTGTGCTGCGCCACTAATGAAGATACTGTGCATGTGGCTAACTCCTTGTGTTTTTGTTTTTCAAAGTATTGTTCTGTTGAGAGCATAGCAAATATTTTTGTGTAGATGATGGTTGAAGAAGGTGGAAATCGGCATGGATCAGTTATTGGCAGTGATGAAACAGCTTCGTGAGCAATGTCCGTGGGACCAGAGGCAAACCCCGGAATCGCTGACCAAGTATGCGATTGAAGAAGCCTATGAAGTCGAAGCGGCTGTGCGCAGTGGTCATGCTCAGGACGTCAAAGAGGAACTGGGCGATCTATTGCTGCAAGTGGTGTTTCAGTCGCAAATGTATAGCGAGCAGGGTGCTTTTGATTTTCAGGATGTGGTGCAGGCCATTACCGATAAAATGATTCGCCGTCATCCGCATGTATTTCAGTCCGAGCAGTTTGCGGCCTTAAGCCCTGAAGATGTCAGTGCATTGTGGCAGCAGATCAAACAGCAGGAAAAAGCCGGCAAACCTGCATCGCGCTTATCTGAGGTCAAACATGGCCCGGCCATTCAGCAGGCGCAGCAGTTACAGCACAATGTCGCACAGATTGGCTTTGATTTTCCCGATATCGCTGGCGCAATGCAGAAAGTAGATGAAGAACTGCAGGAGTTGAAACAGGCGGTGGATCGGCAAAATTCCGACGAAATTCTGGATGAGCTGGGCGACTGTTTATTTTCTTTAATTAATGTTGGCCGTAAACTGAATCTGTCCAGCGAAATGGCTTTGCTGAGTACCGTACATAAATTTAGAACCCGCTTTGCTTTCATTGAACAGCAGTTACAACAGCAGCATAAAAATATAGAACAGGTGTCGTTGGCTGAAATGGATCAGTTGTGGGAGCAGGCAAAACAACAATTAAAATGACAGAGTGACCATGACAAGAAGAATAAGATTTCAACACGCTCAAGCTCTAATTCAACTGGCGTTAATGTTCTGCCTGTTTTGTAGTTTTTTCGCGCTGCAAAATGCGCAGGCAGAAAATTATGATGCGCGTTATCTGCGATGGAAGGCTGAACAAGAGGCAATTGATGCGCGTTTAAGCCCGTCGGCTTCTACGAAGACTTCCCAACCCCGTTCAGCTAGCGCAGGCAGCAGTGAAAAAATTAATCTGAATATGGCAACAGCCGCACAATTACAGCAATTATCTGGCGTGGGACAAAAGAAGGCGGAAGCCATTATTGAGTACCGCAATCGGCATGGAAAATTCAAACGGATTGAAGATTTACAGCTGGTCAAAGGGATTGGACCGGCATTATTGGCCAAAAACCGGCACCGGCTGGGTATTTAATCGGGTCTGATCATCGGCCAACACCGCATCAGCCGGGCCCGAGTATTGAGATAATCAAATTGCCCTTTGATTGTGTTAGAGATATGATTAGCGTCATCTAATCTATTTTACGTTCAGACGTAGGAGACAGCGTCTTTTGCAAACTTTGCGCGCGTCAAAATGTGGTTTATCAACCACGCAATTACCTGCTTACATTCTAGATGTTATTGATGCTTTAACCAAAGCTGGCTATGAAGCTTATATCGTTGGTGGTGGTGTTCGTGACCTGATGTTGGGCCTGAATCCGAAGGATTTTGATGCCGTGACCAATGCCACGCCATCTCAGGTCAAAGAGGTGTTCGGACGCCGCTGTCGCATTATCGGACGCCGCTTTGAGCTGGCTCATGTCTATTCTGGACGTGAACTGGTGGAAGTTGCTACCTTCCGTGCACCACCGAAAAGAGCGGTGACCTCTGCTGCGGGCATGATTTTAAGAGACAATAACTGGGGCACGATTGAGCAGGATTTTGCCCGTCGTGATTTCAGTATCAATGCTTTGTATTATCAGCCACGTAAAGGAATTGTGCTGGATTTCTGTCATGCAGTTGATGACATTAAATCCAAAACCTTGCGTCTGCTCGGTGATCCGACCGTCCGTTTTGAAGAAGATCCGGTGCGGATGCTGCGGACCTTACGTTTTGCGGCCAAGCTGAATTTCAATATTGATCCGGCCATTCTGGAGATTTTTACTCCGGAAATGACTCAGTTGCTGCGCGATGTTTCTCCGCACCGTCTGTATGATGAATCGCAAAAACTGTTCACCATGGGGCATTTAAATCGCGTCTTGCCGATGCTGATTGACTTCGGTATCTGGCGTCAGCTTTTTGCCGACATCAAGCCGGACATCACACCCTTTATTGAATTGGCTGCAAAAAATACCGATCAGCGCATTGCGATTGGCAAAACCATCAACCCGGCCTTTTTCTATGCGGTGCTGCTGTGGAAGCCATTTTTAGAGCGCTGTGATTTTTATCTGTCCAAAGGGGTAATTCCGGCAGAAGCACGTGCCCAGGCTGGACTGGATGTGTTGAAACGTCAGGCCACCCGCACGGTGATTCCGCGTTTTGCTGAAACCTTTATTCGTGAAGTCTGGGAAATGCAAACCCGTTTGCTGAATCCAAAACCTCAGCAAATTGCTGCCCTGTCCAACCATGCACGTTTCCGTGCCGGTTTCGACTTTTTGCTGCTGCGTGAAAGATCTGGCGATGCTCAGACTCAAGAGATGGGTACGTGGTGGGATCAGTACCAGACCATGAGCACCGATGAAAAAGAACGTGCCATTGGCCAGTACAACCGTCAGCGGGCCAAGAGCCGTCGCAAAGCTGCACAGGAAGAACATCTGGAGCAGCAGCTGAATGCCGCGCAGACCGCCGAAATTGAACCGCTGGTGAATGAGCCGGAGCCACGCAGCCGCCGTGCCCGTAAAGCCAAACAGCAGGAAGACGCCCGTGCCCAGGTTGCATCAACATCATCAAGCAATGGCTCGGGGATTGGTGCAGACCATCCAATTCTGAAGCGCAAGCGGGTACAACGTGATTTAAGTCAGGTTATTTTCGGGCCAACACAATGAGTAGGGTGACTTATATTGGCCTGGGCAGTAACCTGGGTGATTCACGCCAGATTCTGACCGAAGCTGTACACAAGCTGGCAACGTTGGGTCAGGTCAAAACCTCTAAACTGTATCAAAGTCCGCCGATGGGGCCACAAGACCAGCCGAATTATTTAAATGCGGTGATACAGCTGCGTACAGATTTACCGGCGCTGGAATTGCTGGATCAGCTGCAACGTTTTGAGCAGGAAGCCGGACGGGTGCGTTTACGCCATTGGGGTGAACGCACGCTCGATCTGGATTTACTCCTCTATGGACAGGAGCAGATTCAGCATGAACGTCTGACTGTGCCGCATGTCGGCGTTTTAGAGCGCGATTTCGTGGTGATTCCATTACTGGATTTAGACCCCGAACTGCGTGTGCATACGCAATTATTAAAAGACTTGCCGTTCATTCAACAGCCCGCACTGGATGTGCTGGACCATGAACACTGGGCAAATATTTAAAGTGATTTTTAGCATGTTCTATGCTTTTCCTAGAGGAACATCTCCATGATTAGTCTCAGTGACTTAAGACAATTTAAAGCCGATGGTCGCAAATTCTCCTGCCTGACTTGTTATGATGCGAGTATGGCCAAGGCAATGGAAATTGCTGAAATTGATAGTATTTTAATTGGCGACTCGCTGGGGATGTCGATTCAGGGCCGTGACTCTACCTTGCCGGTGACCGTTGAAGATATGGCCTATCATACGGCAGCAGTGCGTCGTGGCAATCAGCATGCCTTTATCATGACCGATCTGCCATTTATGAGTTATGCCACCTTGAATGATGCACTGCAAAGCTCGAAAACCGTGATGCAGGCCGGTGCGCAAATGGTCAAAATGGAAGGTGGTGCCTGGCTGGCTGAAACCGTAGAAGTGCTGACCCGTAACGGAATTCCAGTGTGTGTGCATTTGGGCCTGACGCCGCAATCGGTACATGTCTTTGGCGGTTATAAACTCCAGGCGCGTACCCGTGAAGCGGCAGACAAGTTGATTGCTGACTGTCAGGCGGTGGTTGATGCTGGTGCTGCGCTGTTATTGCTGGAATGTGTACCTGCACAGCTTGGTCAGGAAATTAGTGTCCTGTTTCCGCATATTCCGGTAATTGGGATTGGTGCCGGTGCAGACACCGATGGTCAGGTGCTGGTGGTGCAAGATATGCTGGGTCTGACGTTTGGCCGCGTTGCCAAATTTGTACGGAACTTTATGAAAGAGCAGTCTGGTGAAACGGCCATTTTAGATGCCTTCAAAGCCTATCATGCTGCGGTACAAGATGGTTCTTTCCCGGCACGTGAACAAACTTTCCAAGTTGAGTTGTAAAACATGAAAACAGAAACCACGATTCAGGGATTGGCAGCCTCATTAAATCCTGCACGTGCAGCGCGTAAAATTATTGGTTTTGTCCCGACCATGGGCAATTTGCATGAAGGCCATCTGAGCCTGGTGCGTGAAGCGCGTCAATTATGTGATGTGGTGGTGGTCAGCATCTTCGTGAACCCGATTCAGTTTGGTCCAAATGAAGACTTTGACAACTATCCACGGACCTTGGAACAAGACAGTCAATTGCTGGCAGAAGCCGGTTGTGACATCGTATTTGCACCTTCTGTCGAGCAAATGTATGGCAAAAACCCGCGTTTAACCAACATCAGTGTGTCTGAAATTACCGAAGACCTGTGTGGTTTGCAGCGTCCGGGACATTTTGATGGTGTCGCGGTGGTGGTGACCAAGCTGTTTAATATTGTGCAGCCGAACTATGCCTTCTTTGGCCAAAAAGATTATCAACAGCTGGCGGTGATCCGTCAGTTTGTACGTGACCTGAATATTCCGCTGGAAGTGATTGGCGTGCCAATTGTCCGGGCAGAGGATGGTCTGGCGCTCAGTTCACGTAACGGTTATTTAAGTGAACAGGAACGTAAAACGGCACCAGTAATTTATCAAAGCCTGAAAAATGCTGAACAGGCACTGCAACAGGGTGAAAAGCTGTCAGAAGTGTTAGCGAATATTAAGGCAGCATTGACGCAGGCCGGCTTTGTTGTGGACTATGTAGAGGCACGTACACCTGAACTGCAAAAAATTGATGAATTTAATCAAGAGATTGTTTTGTTCGTGGCGGCAAAATTGGGAAGCACCCGCTTAATTGATAATATGCAGATCAAACCGACTGCATAGCTCAGCAATGGAAAGGACAGCCTTGTCATGAAGCGTATTTTGATTGTGACCGGACAATCAGGTTCAGGAAAATCCTCGGCATTACAAGTGTTGGAAGATTTGGGTTATTACTGTATTGATAATTTACCTTTGGCATTGCTTCCCGAAATTGTGGATAAACTGGATCAGGAAAATAACTTGGAACAGTTGGCATTGGGGGTAGATGTACGCAGTACCCGTGCCGACTTGCAAGAGTTTGATTTGGTATTTGAGCAACTGCAAAAGCATGGTTCAGTCGATATTATTTATCTGACCACGCAAGATCAGGAATTGATTGCCCGTTTTAGCGCATCACGCCGTCCGCATCCACTCTCTAGCCGTTTTAAAAGCTTGAATGAATGCATTCAGGAAGAAAAAGTCCTGCTTATGCCGATTCAGCTGCGCTCCACGGTGCACATTGATACCACCGACAAGAGTGTGCATGACTTAAAACACACCTTGCTGTCGAAGCTGGGCCAGACCGATAAGCTGATTGTGATTTTGCAATCTTTTGGCTACAAGCATGGTATTCCGCTGGATGCCGACTATGTCTTTGATATCCGGCATTTGCCGAACCCACATTGGGATCTGTCTTTGCGCAAATATTCCGGGCTGGATGAGCCGGTGCAACAGTTTCTGGAACAGCATGAACAGACCAATGAAATGTTCCAGGATATTTATCAGTTTTTAAATAAATGGCTGCCTGCATTTGCAGAAGGGCATCGTCATTATATGACCATCTCTATTGGCTGTACCGGTGGGCAGCACCGATCTGTTTATATGGTGGATAGACTAAAAAAGGCACTTGAGGCACAATGGTCTATTCAAGTCTTACACCGGGAAATGAAGCACTGGTCATGATTGACACAACTGTTGACGTAATTAATAAACTAGGTTTACATGCGCGTGCATCAGGCAAACTGATTGAAGTCACCACGAAATTCCGTTCGTCCATTCAAATTGGCAAAGGTGACAAGTTGGTCGATGCAAAAAATATCATGTCCCTGCTCATGCTCGGCGCAGGTAAGGGCACAACTTTACGTTTAGTGATTGAAGGTGCAGATGAAGAACAAGCTTTATCTGAAATTCAGGCACTTTTTGCAGCAAAATTTTACGAGGCAGATTAATCGTGGCACGTCGACCGCACCGTTTTACCGAAGATGATTTCGAATCTTTAGAAGGACGTGCAAGTAAAACTGAACAGAAAAAAGCCGTACAGCGTATGGCTGCTTTGGGCGAGCAGTTGGCTCAACTGAACCCGAAGCAAATTCAAAAGCTTCCTGTAGATGAGCGTTTAATTGATGCACTCATTGAAGTGCAGAATATCAGTTCGCATGAGGCGCGTCGCCGTCAGTTCCAGCGGATTGGGAAACTGCTGCGCAATGAAGATGAATCGGTGATTCTGTCTTATTTAACCCCGCAGCAGGGTGCCAAAAAAACCGCACAGCTGCAACGCTGGGTCGAGCGGATTATTAAAGATGGTGATCCGGTAATTAATGATTTCTGCAAAACTTATAATGCGGCAGAACGACATACCCTGCGTCAGCATGTGTTGCGCATTCACCGTGATTTGAAAGTGGAAATGCCGGAAGCAGAGCTGGAAGCATCCAAGTTAAAATTATTTAACTATGTGCAGCAAGTGGCGCTGTTATCTGACAATTAAGCTAATCAGACTTCATCTGGTCCGAAGCCATTAAAAACGACTCAATGGAGTCGTTTTTTTATTGCGGTTCATTTTTGGGTGACTGATTTGAAAACGGGCACTATGACCCGCATCAACATCTCAGCTGGCTTTAACCGAACTCGCCGACAGCGCGTTCTTTGGCCCATTCACGTAATACAAACTTCTGTAATTTGCCGGTCGAGGTTTTAGGAATCTCGGTAATCACCACTTCTTTTGGCACTTTAAAGCGCGCCAGATGCTGCTGGCAGAAGGCAATGATTTCATCTTCGGTCACGATTTTACCTTCTTTAATTTCAATAAAGGCGCACGGGACTTCCTGCCAGCGCGGATCCGGTTTGGCCACCACTGCCGCGGTGAGGACCGCAGGGTGCTGGTACAGCACCTCTTCAACCTCCAGCGAGGAAATATTTTCACCGCCGGAAATAATCACATCCTTGGAGCGGTCGGTAATTTTGGCATAGCCATCCGGCTGGCAAACGGCCAGGTCGCCGGTATGGAACCAGCCACCGGCAAAGGCTTCGGCCGTCGCTTCCGGATTTTTTAAATAGCCTTTCATCACGATATTGCCACGGAACATAATTTCGCCCATGGTTTCGCCATCGTTCGGTACCGGTTGCATGGTCTCCGGGTCGAGGACTTTCATGCCATCTTGCAGCGGATACGGCACGCCTTGGCGTGAATGCAATTGCGCCTGTTCCTGAATAGTCAGCTCAGACCAGCCAGCTTGTGATGCACATAGCGCCGATGGGCCATAGGTTTCAGTTAAGCCATAAACATGGGTCACGTTAATGCCCAGATTACGCATCCCTTCAATAATCGCCGCAGGTGGTGCAGCACCGGCCACCATCACTTCTACGCGATGCTCAATTTTGATCTGTTGCTGTTCCGGAGCATTAATCAGCATCGACAGTACAATCGGTGCGCCGCAGAAGTAATCAACTTTATGTTCAGCAATCAGTTTAAAAATCAGCTCAGGATCGACTTTACGTAGGCAGATATTGGTACCGCCATTGGCTGCCATGGTCCAAGCAAAACACCAGCCGTTGCAGTGGAACAGTGGCAAGGTCCATAAATAGGTGGCACGTGGGGTCATACCGCAGGCAATAATATTACTGGCGGCATTGATATAAGCCCCACGATGATGATAGACCACGCCTTTCGGGTTGCCGGTGGTGCCAGAGGTATAGTTCAGGCTAATCGCATCCCATTCATCTTGTGGAAGTGACCATTCAAAATTGGCATCGCCTTCAGCCAGCCAGTCTTCATATTCAATCTGGCCAATCGGGGCAGTAAAGCACTGCTCATACAGCTCATCTTCAACATCAATCACAAAAATCTCTTGTGGCACCAACGCCAGCGCTTCTTTGGCCACGGCAGAAAATTCCGGATCAACCAGTAACACTTTGGATTCGGCATGTTCCAGCATAAAGGCCAGACTTTTGGCATCGAGCCGGGTGTTGAGGGTATTGAGGACGGCGCCTGCCATTGGTACGGCGAAATGTGCTTCCAGCATGGCTGGTACGTTCGGGAGTAGGGTGGACACGGTATCATTCTTGCCGACCCCCAGCTGTTGTAGCTGATGGGCAAACTGGCGGCAGCGTTGATATTTTTCTCGCCAGGTAATGCGGCGTTTACCGTGAATAATGGCGTCCTGATGCGGGTAGATATAAGCAGCGCGTTCAAGGTATCTCAGTGGAGACAAGGCCACGAAATTGGCAGGGGTACGCGGCAATTGATCATATGCGCTAACCATTATTATTACTCCCTAATCATATTTATTGTTTCTCTGGTTTAAAGATATTCATTTCAGTGCAGGCTTGCAGTTATTCTTTAGTCGAGTGAGCGGTATTGCTGCTGAATAGGCACGCTATCACCTGAAATATAAACCTTTTTTGATCCGGTAAAATTGTATAGAGATATTTCTTTTTTATCTGGGTGTAGCTGATGATGGCAGTTGCAGATAGATTGGCCAGATCAGCATATAAAAAGCCACATCATCCGTTTGACCGGTAAATCCGGAAATAAAATTGGCCCATGCAGCACATTTTTTTAAATCGGAAAAAATTAAGCATAAACACGAGGCTTAATTTGAATTTTCTCGGAGAAAAGGTTTAATCACCGCGCCAAGACGTGTAAAATTCTAGTCGATTTTTTTATTTACCACCGTTTTTTATCTTTTGAGGTTCTCCTCGATCATAATCTCGCGGTGACATGCTCCATGGTACGGGGCATCACTCCTTAAGGATTTTCTATGCCAATTATCACTTTGCCGAATGGTGATCAAAAACAATTTGATCAAGCCGTATCTGTGATGGAAGTTGCACAAAGCATCGGCCCGGGTCTTGCCAAAAATACTGTGGCAGGTCGTGTGAACGATCGTTTAGTCGATGCCTGCGATTTAATTACCGAAGATGCCACCTTACAAATCATCACACCGAAAGACGAAGAAGGGGTCGAAATTATTCGTCACTCTTGTGCGCACCTGGTGGGCCATGCGGTAAAACAATTGTTCCCTGAAGCAAAAATGGTGATTGGTCCGGTCATTGAAGAAGGTTTCTACTATGACATCTGGATGCCACGTCCATTTACTTTAGATGACATGGCGGCCATCGAAGAGCGTATGAAAAAGCTCATCGACCAGGACTACGATGTTGTGAAAAAAATGACCCCGCGTGATGAAGTTATTGCTGAATTCACTGCGCGTGGCGAAGAATACAAACTGCGCCTGATTGCAGACATGCCTGAAGAAACTCAAATGGGCCTGTACTACCATCAGGACTATCTGGATATGTGCCGTGGTCCGCACGTACCAAATACCAAATTCTTAAAATCGTTCAAGCTGACCAAAATCTCGGGTGCTTACTGGCGCGGTGATGCCAAGAACGAGCAGCTGCAACGGATTTACGGTACCGCTTGGGCTGACAAAAAACAGCTGGCTGCCTACATCAAACGTATTGAAGAAGCAGAAAAGCGTGACCACCGTAAAATTGGTAAAGCCTTAGACCTGTTCCATATGCAGGAAGAAGCGCCGGGTATGGTGTTCTGGCATCCAAATGGCTGGACCATTTACCAGGTGCTGGAACAGTACATGCGTAAAGTGCAGCAGGACAACGGTTATCAGGAAATCCGTACTCCGCAGGTGGTCGATTTCACCTTATGGGAAAAATCGGGTCATGCCGCGAACTATGCGGAAAACATGTTTACCACGCATTCTG
This sequence comes from Acinetobacter sp. Q85-2, assembly GCF_013420555.1. Taxonomy (NCBI): domain Bacteria; kingdom Pseudomonadati; phylum Pseudomonadota; class Gammaproteobacteria; order Moraxellales; family Moraxellaceae; genus Acinetobacter; species Acinetobacter sp. Q85-2. The sequence goes on along the minus strand of NZ_VOXW01000012.1, from coordinate 31,886 downwards.
AAAACCGTAACTACGCAGTGAAGCCAATGAACTGCCCATGTCACGTGCAGGTGTTTAACCAGGGCCTAAAGTCGTATCGTGATTTACCAATCCGTCTGGCAGAATTTGGTTCATGTCACCGTAACGAGCCATCGGGTTCATTGCACGGTATTATGCGGGTACGTGGTTTCACTCAAGATGATGCGCATATTTTCTGTACCAAAGAGCAGATTGGCCAAGAGGTTGCTGACTTTATTCAATTAACCTTAGACGTCTACAAAGACTTTGGTTTTGAAGATGTGCAAATGAAGTTATCGACTCGTCCTGAAAAACGTGTCGGTGATGATGCACTGTGGGATCTGGCGGAAAAATCACTGGCCGATGCTTTGGATGCAGCGGGTCTGGCCTGGGAACTACAGCCGGGTGAAGGTGCATTCTATGGTCCGAAAATTGAATTCTCATTGAAAGACTGCTTAGGCCGTGTATGGCAGTGCGGTACCATTCAGTGTGACTTTAACTTGCCAGAACGTTTAGATGCTTCTTATGTGACGGAAGATAACGACCGTGATCAGCCGGTAATGTTACACCGTGCGATTCTTGGGAGTTTTGAGCGTTTTATTGGTATACTTATTGAACACTATGCGGGCTTTATGCCACCTTGGTTATCGCCAACACAAGCCTGTGTAATGAATATTACCGACGCGCAAGCTGAAGCCTGTGGGTCAGTCGTCGAGAAACTGAAAGAAAACGGTATTCGTGCGATTTCTGACTTGAGAAATGAGAAAATCGGCTTTAAGATTCGTGAACGTACTTTAGAGCGTATTCCTTACTTGCTGGTTCTTGGCGACCGTGAAGTAGAGGAAGGTACAGTGAACGTGCGTACCCGCTCAGGAAAAAATTTGGGTACTATGTCAATTGATGCTTTCGTTGACCTAGTAAAAGCAGCCGTTGCCGAACGCGGCCGGTACATTGTGGAGTAAGAAAGATTAAACAGCCTGACCGTAACCAACAACAAGGTGCTAAGAGTAACCGCCCTGCAATTAATGACGAGATCCGTGCAAAAGAAGTACGCCTCGTTGCAGCGGATGGTGAACAAAAAGGAATTGTTTCTTTAGCGGAAGCATTGCGTGCTGCAGAGGATGCAGATCTTGACCTCGTTGAGATTGTGGCAAATGCAGAGCCGCCTGTTTGTAAAATCATGGATTACAACAAGCACTTGTTTGACCTGAAGCAAAAGCAAAAAGATGCCAAGAAAAAGCAGCATCAAGTGCAGGTAAAAGAAATTAAATTGCGCCCAGCAACCGATGTAGGTGACTACAACGTAAAACTGCGTGCAATTATCAAATTCCTTGAAGAAGGAAACAAGGTAAAAATCACTTTACGCTTCCGTGGTCGTGAAATGGCTCACCAACAGTTAGGTTTGGCTCAATTACAAAAAGTTGAAGCTGACGTAGTTGAATATGGTGTAGTTGAACAGGCGCCAAAAATGGAAGGTCGTCAAATGGGTATGCTGCTTGGACCGAAAAAGAAAAAGTAAGCATCTCCGAATCAAAAAAGCACTGCCCAGCAGTGCTTTTTTTGTGACTACAGTTTATGAGGTCACTAATATTTTGACATAATGATCGTTCGGTATGTTGAGCAGCTCAGCATATTTTGCATGATAAAAGCCCGGTGACTTTCGAACAGCTGCGGGTCATCTCTGGTGTTTAATTTTTGTGTGACAACAGTTGCCCTGCACAGGCTTATCTCGTATCTTTAACGGCAGAGCAATAACACATGACAACGACAAGAGCGCAAGGATATACACATGATTGATCTTTATTATTGGGGTACGCCCAATGGTCATAAAATTACGATTGCCTTAGAAGAAATGGCGCTGCCATACCAGATTTTCCCGATTAATATCCTTGAAAACGACCAGTTTCAGCCAGATTTTCTGCGCATTTCTCCCAACAATAAAATTCCGGCTATCGTCGATCAGGATGGACCGAATGGCCAGCCGATTTCGATTTTTGAATCGGGGGCAATCTTGCAATATCTGGGCCGTAAAACCGGTATGTTCTATCCGGTAGATGAGCTCGAGCGGGTAGAGGTGGAGCAGTGGCTGATGTGGCAAATGGGTGGCTTAGGCCCGATGCTGGGGCAGAACCATCACTTTAGCCGCTTTGCACCCGAGCGTATAGCCTATGCCACCGAGCGTTATGTCAATGAAAGCAAACGTCTGTATGGCGTGTTAAACAAGCATCTGATCGGGCAGAAATATGTAGCCGGTGAATATTCAATTGCCGATATGGCGATTTTACCGTGGTTGTTACGCCATGAATGGCAGCAGATTCCGCTAGAAGATTATCCGCATGTGCAGGATTATATTGAGCGTTTAACCGCCCGTCCGGCAGTACAACGCGCCCTGGCGATTCAGGTTTAAATAATCATCATAAAATTACCTAAAGCATCTTCGGGTGCTTTTTTTGTGATTTCAGTTAAGATGGGCAGAACCTGTTAACTGCATCTGTTATGGCTTATCTGCTGTTATTTCTGTCGGCCTTTGGGGCGGCTACCTTATTGCCGTTGCAATCTGAAGCGGTATTACTGGGCCTGCTCATTCAAGAGCAACATTCGGTGATGGCTTTAATAGCCATCGCCAGTCTGGGCAATATTCTGGGCAGCTGTGTGAACTGGTGGTTAGGACTCAAGATCGAGCAGTATAAAGACAAGCGCTGGTTTCCGGTGTCTGAACCCAAGCTGCAGCAGGCACAGCAGATTTATCGGAAATATGGCTTCTGGTCCTTACTGCTGAGCTGGGTGCCGGTGATTGGTGATCCAATCACCCTAATTGCCGGTTTAATGAAAGAAAACTTCGCCCGATTTCTGCTGATGGTGAGTGTAGCCAAAATCGGGCGTTATCTGTTTATTTATCTGGCTTATGCCATGTTCTAGTTTAGCCCTCACATTCTGCTGGCTGAAAACGGACTTCATCTTTCAGGCTGGATTTTTTATAGATCCAGAATTTGCGTGGTACATCGACCTGTGCACCTTGCAGCGCCTGAATCAGTTTCTGGTCCAGCGCATAACGGCCGGAGCCTTGCTGAATTTTAACCTTGTGGATGTTGCCGTATTTATCGGCTTTCATTTTGAACTGAATCCGGCGGGCATGGCCATTTAACTCATCTTCGGTGACGTTCAGTTGAGGCTGGCTGCGATATTGAAACGCGCTTTTTGCGCCGGCTTGCTGCGCTTGCCAGACAGTCGAGTCAAAGCTGTAGTGGCAGTCCTGAGCAGTATCTTTTAAATCCAGATGAAAGACCTGATAACCAATCACTGGAACCGGGGTATCATCGACCAGATGTGGTTTGATTTTGGCCTGTTTTACCGCCTGGCTAATCAGCTGATCTAAAGATTTTAGCCCGGTACTTTCCTGTACCGTGACTTTGTTGATTTGCCCCGATTCATCGGCATGAATCCGTAAAATGGCCGCGCGGTTTTGCTGCTTTAAATCGGCATTGCTATAACGCAGCTGCGGAAACTCGGTCCATTGAATACGCGTGGTCAGATGGGCAGCCAACGCCGAGGTTTTTTGTACTTGCAGTTGTTCGGCAGGGGCAGCAATGGCAAGCGTGGCACTAAGCGGCAGTGCCAGACACAGACTCAGGCAAATGGTTTTTTTCATGAGGATTAGCTTGTTGTTGGGCAAAAGAAGGAACGCTGCGCAGTATTTCCTGAATCGGGCTTCAGTACAAGTCTTCCGCTATAAAAATAAGATGTTCCATCTTCATGTTTTGGCTGTTCAATAAAAAGGAGAGATCCTGCTAATCTCAAAGACCTCATCTGCCGATAGAAGACGAGCAACTTTTGCAATATCTGCTTTTGTTTTAGGCAAAGATGCTTTAGAATACGTGCTCCCTTACCTGCAGGTCGTTTGTAATGGTGCAAATGAGCCGAACAGGTACTTAAAAGAGGTTGTTATGGCTAAGTTAAAAACTCGCCGTGGTGCAGCTAAACGTTTCAAAGCGACTGCTAACGGTTTCAAGCGTAAACAAGCGTTCAAACGCCACATTTTGACCAAAAAATCTGCTAAACGTATCCGTCAATTGCGCGGCTGTGTAATGGTTCACGTGAGTGACGTTGCTTCAGTTCGTCGTATGTGCCCATACATCTAAGGAGATTTATAAATGGCTCGTGTAAAACGTGGTGTACAGGCTCATCGCCGTCATAAAAAAATTCTTGCTCGTGCTAAAGGTTACTATGGTGCTCGTTCACGCGTATATCGCGTAGCGTTCCAAGCGGTAATCAAAGCAGGTCAATACGCTTACCGTGACCGTCGTCAGAAGAAACGTCAATTCCGTGCTCTATGGATTGCGCGTATCAATGCTGGTGCTCGTCAAAACGGCTTGTCTTACAGCCGTATGATTGCTGGTTTGAAGAAAGCTCAAGTGATCATCGACCGTCGCGTACTTGCTGACATCGCTATGCATGACGCAGTTGCATTTGCTGCTTTAGCTGAAAAAGCGAAAGGTGCATTGGCTGCCTAAGTCCTCGTGACTTAAAAGAAGACCGCTTTATGCGGTCTTTTTTATTGCGCAGAATCAGGGTCTGAATGATAGAGTAGGGAAATTGTATGCAGCGAATTAATGTGGTTGGTACTTCGGCTACAGGCAAGTCGACCTTTGCCCGGGCGCTGGCAGAAAAGCTGGGACTGGCCTATATCGAGCTGGATAATCTGTTCTGGTTAGATGACTGGCAGCAAAGTGCTGATACAGATTTTTTTGCCAAAATTCAGGCAGCCATTGAGCAGGCACCCAATGGCTATGTGATTGATGGCAACTATACTCGCACCATTCCCATTAAATGGGCGCAGGCCGATACCATCATCTGGCTGGATTTACCGTTTCATAGCAATTTACTGCGTTCTGTACAACGCGCCGTGCAGCGCGCGGTTTCACAGCAAACCCTCTGGCCTAATTCCAATAATCGGGAAACGATCAGACAGCTGTTTAGCCGCGATTCGATTGTCTGGTGGATGATTAAAACCCATCAGAAAAATCGCCGGCATTATCTGCAGCTGATGCAATCTCCCGAATATGCCCATCTGCACTGGATTCGGCTGACCTCGGTCGCTGAGGTTGAACGGTTTCTGAATCGCGTTTAAAGTCCGAAATAATAGGCCAATAAACAAATTACCACAGTAATAAGAATCAGCTTGATGACTCCAGTCGCACCAACTTTATGATGAGACGGGGCTTTGGCTGAATGCGCTGCTTGCGCATGGGTAGCCTTGTTGTCAGATGCGAACGGTTCCAGCGGATTCGGCTGTGCGACAGGCGTCAGCTGGGCGCTTTGGTAATGGTTGGCCACCTTGACAATAAATTTGGCGCTTAAATCATCCAGCTTCTGGGCAAAATGGCGCAGGTCAAGCTGCTCTTCCGGACTCAGCACTTCATTATCTGCATTATAGGGATGCTGGATTTTCTGTTGAATATCATCTTTTAGCGCTTCTAAACGGTACAGCATGCGATGTGCATAATCGGCCTGATAGTGAGTCGGTAATAAAGACAGCTGATGCGGATCAGGTGTATCTGCCGTAAGCGGAATGCCGTAATAGGGTAAATTCTGCTGTTCAGGTGGCTGAAAGTCGGCCGCCAGTGTATGGGAAAACAGCTCCTGCTCGGTAAACAGATGAATTTCATCCCAGTGAGCGGGTTCTAGATCGGCCTCTACCTTTTTGGCCAGCTTACTATTGAGTTCATAACGCCAGAACGTTTCCTGGCGCAGTTCAATCCGCTGTGCCGGTGGAAATTCATAATCATTGTCGGCGTTATACCATTCCGGCAATTCCTTGCCACAAATCCAGGCAAATTTTTTATGTGCTTCATGGCTGACAATAAAATGCGGGTAGGGTAGTAACTCGACATTGGCATTGGGATTTTTTTCATCGACCAGCAGACTGGCATTGTGCAGACTCAGTCGGGTTGTACCCTGGCGTTTTAAGCCTTCCAGCCAGATTTCAAAATGCTGGGCCAGCAGATGCTGGGAATTTAAATCACGAAACCAGAACATGTGCTGATTAAAAATGGGATGCGCACGCCAGCGACTGAAACTCAAATCCTGGCTCAGATATTCATTGCCATAGGTGACCAGGGTCAGTTGCTGTTTCCAAATTTGATCGAGCGCCATAGTGTTTGATCTCATTGATATTTTGATTATCTTATACTTTTTCCAAATTGCGATGCCAATCTAATTTTCCTGCAATGCAACTTCATTCTACTGTCCAAAAACTGTTAGAATGTGGGGTTTTTAATTATATTCAAAATTTGTTGCTTTGAGAGTTACTATGTCACTGGAAGCCCTGACCACTGAAGCGCTCGCTGCCATTGCAGCAGCAGACGACCTTGCTACACTCGATCAAGTACGGGTGCAATTTACGGGGAAGAAAAGCCAGCTCGCGGAACAATCTAAGTCACTTGGTAAAATGGATCCTGAACAGCGTAAAGCGTTTGGTGCGCAAATCCATGCGGTGCGTGAAGCCATTAATACTGCATTAACCGAGCGTCAGGCAGCATTACAGCAAGCGGCATTAGAACAAAAACTTGCCAGCGAAACGGTGGATATTACTTTACCAGGCCGTGGTCAGACCATTGGCTCCATTCACCCGGTAACTCAGGTGCAAGAGCGTATTTGCCAGTTCTTTACCAAAGCTGGCTTTACTGTGGCTACTGGCCCAGAAGTTGAAGATGATTATCACAACTTTGAAGCGCTGAATATTCCAGGCCATCACCCGGCCCGTGCCATGCACGACACGTTCTATTTTGATGCGACTCATTTGCTGCGTACCCATACCTCTGGTGTACAGATTCGGACTATGGAAACCCAGCAGCCGCCAATCCGTATTGTCTGCCCGGGCCGTGTTTATCGCTGTGACTCCGACCAGACGCATTCACCAATGTTCCACCAAATTGAAGGTTTGTACGTGGCGGAAAACACCAGCTTTGCTGAACTGAAAGGTTTACTGGTGAACTTGCTGAACGAATTCTTTGAAAAAGATTTGAAAGTCCGTTTCCGTCCGTCGTATTTCCCGTTCACCGAGCCAAGTGCTGAAGTGGATATTATGGATGAGCGCGGTAAATGGTTAGAAGTGCTGGGCTGCGGTATGGTGCATCCAAATGTATTACGCGCGGCAGGTATTGATCCGGACAAATATAAAGGCTTTGCTTTTGGTCTGGGCGTAGAGCGTTTTGCAATGTTGCGTTATGGCATTAACGACCTACGTATGTTCTACCAGAATGATGTGCGTTTCTTACGCCAGTTTGCTTAAAACAAATTTATACCTCTCCCTAACCTCTCCTAAAAGGAGAGGGGTTGTCCATCGGTGACATAGGGTTCTCCCCCTTTTTTAAAGGGGGAGTTAGAGGGGGATTTTAGAGATTTGAATTACAGGTTTTATATTAATGAAAATTAGCGAAAATTGGCTACGCACGTGGGTCAACCCAGCCATCGATAGCGAAAAACTTTCTGACCAGTTAACCATGCTGGGTTTGGAAGTTGATGATTTATCTCCAGCTGCAAAACCATTTACTGGTGTAGTGGTTGGTGAAGTGCTGACGGTTGAACAACATCCAGATGCAGACCGTTTACGTGTAACGACGGTGAACATTGGTTCCGGTGAGCCTTTACAAATCGTCTGCGGCGCGCCAAACGTACGAGCAGGTATGAAAGCACCTGTGGCAACTATTGGTGCAGTATTACCAGGCGATTTTAAAATCAAGAAAGGCAAACTGCGTGGTGTGGAATCACAAGGCATGCTCTGCGGTGCATCTGAAATTGACTTAGAAGATAAAATCGACGGTCTATTAGAACTTCCTGTGGATGCACCGGTCGGTGTCAACATCCGTGAATATCTGGACCTAGATGACAACGTGATTGACATCAGCATCACGCCAAACCGTGGTGATTGTTTCAGTATTCGTGGGATCGCACGTGAAATTGGGGTGATTAACCAACTGCCTGTGACTGCGCCTGAAATTAAAGAAATGGCTGCAAGCATTTCTGATGAAAAGAAAGTGGTTGTATCTACTGAAGGCTGTCCACGTTATTTAGGTCGTGTGATCAAGAACGTGAATACCAAAGCCGCGACGCCTGAATGGATGGAGCGCGCATTGGCACGTTCGGGTATCCGTCAGCACAGCATTCTGGTTGATATTACCAACTATGTCTTGATGGAACTGGGTCAACCACTCCATGCCTTTGATGCTGCAAAAGTGCAAGGTGCTGTACAGGTGCGTCAGGCGACTGGGGGCGAAAAACTTGTTCTATTGAATGAACAAGAAGTAGAACTGCAAGACGATGTCATGGTGATTGCCGATGATGAAAAAGCTCTGGCGATTGCCGGTATCATGGGTGGTCTGTCTTCATCGGTTACCGATGAAACCACTGAAATCTTCCTGGAATCTGCTTTCTTTGCACCGCTGCATATTGCCGGTCGTGCGCGCCGTTTTGGCCTGCATACCGATGCCTCTCAGCGTTATGAGCGTGGTGTGGATTTTGAACTGCCATTGATCGCCATGCACCGTGCCTCTCAGTTAATTTCTGAGCTTGCAGGCGGTGAGTTTGGCCCAATTACGGTGGCGGAAAATGCAGCAGTATTGCCAACACGTGACGCGATTGAACTGAAACAGGCACAGGTCGATCAGCTGCTGGGTTATAGCGTAGATTCAGACTTTATTACCGATGCTTTAACACGCTTGGGTTGTGAAGTGACGGTAAAAGCGCAAGGTCAATGGTCTGTGGTACCGCCATCGCATCGTTATGACATGGCCATTTACCAGGACCTGATTGAAGAAGTCGCGCGTATTCACGGTTATGACAATATTCAAATCAGCCTGCCGGTGATTGACACCAAACTGGCGAAGTATCAGGATCAGTTTGAAGTGGCACAGCTGCGTCAAACCCTAGTGACTTTGGGCTATCAGGAAGCAATCAGCTTTAGCTTTGCTGACCTGAAACTGGAAAAACAGCTAAATGCAGCGGTCAACCCACTGGCATTGGCGAACCCGATTTCAAGCGATCTGGCGGTGATGCGTTCAACCTTGCTGTCGAGCCTGATTCCTTGCGTACAGTACAATATTAACCGTCAGCAAAGCCGTGTGCGTTTCTTTGAACTGGGTTTACGTTTTGATTATCAGAACGCAGCCTCAATTCATGACCTGAAACAGATTCCAACCCTGGCAATGATTGCTGTGGGCGCTAAAACAGCAGAATCATGGCATGGCAAGCCACAAGCCATGGACTTCTTTGACCTGAAAGGTGAAGTTGAAGAGTTGCTGGCAGCAGGTCGTGTACAGGTCGAATATGTACGCTCAGAGCGTAGCTGGTTGCATCCAGGCCAATCTGCAGAGATTCTGGTCAATGGTCAGTCAATTGGTTATTTGGGCCGTTTGCATCCATCTCTGGAAAATGAACTGGATTTGGGCACCACTTGGGTGGCGGAACTGGATCAGCAGGCTGTTTTGCAAACTTATGTATCTAATTTTACAGAATTATCACGTTTTCCGTCGGTAAGACGTGATATTGCGCTTTTAATTAGTGATAAGATTAATGTTAGCGAAATTCAGCAACTTATCGAACAAACGGGCGGCGAGCTTCTGCATTCAACCTGGTTATTCGATGTGTACACTGGTCAAGGTGTTGAAGCGGGTAAACGCTCATTGGCATTTGCACTGTTATGGCAACATCCGACACGTACGCTTGAAGATGCTGAAATTAAATCAGGTATGGACAATATCCTAAAAGTGTTAGAAAACACTTATCAAGCGACATTGAGGGCTTCATGACAGCATTAACAAAAGCAGAAATGGCTGATCATTTAAGTGAGCTCACGAGTTTAAACCGTCGTGAAGCGAAACAAATGGTCGAGTTATTCTTCGATGAGATTAGCCAGGCGCTAATCTCTGGGGAGCAGGTGAAACTTTCAGGTTTTGGTAACTTCGAGTTGCGTGATAAACGTCAACGTCCAGGCCGAAATCCGAAGACGGGTGAAGAAATTCCGATTTCTGCACGCCGGGTGGTAACCTTCCGTGCCGGACAGAAGTTCCGCCAACGTGTTGGAAATGAGCAGATCGATTGATCTGCTTTTTTATGCCGCTAAAAAAGTAAGGGCTGAGGTTCTAACGGCAGGTATTACCGTGTTCCTTGTATGTGATGATGAGATGTTGTAAGAAATATTCAGACAATAAAAAAGAGAGCCAAAAGGCTCTCTTTTTGTCAATAATCTAAGATTATTGAGCTTCAGAAGCAGCAGCGTCAACAGCAGCATCAGCAGCGTCAGTAGCAGCATCAGCAGCGTCAGTAGCAGCAGCAGCAGCAGTGTCAGCAGCATCAGCAGCAGCGTCTACAGCAGCATCAACGCCAGAAGCAGCTTCAACAGCAGCAGCGTCAGCAGCAGCTTCAGCTTCAGAAGCAGCTACAACAGCTTCAGATGCAGCTTGGTTAGCGTCAGCAGCAGCTTCTTCAGTTTTTTTAGCACAACCAACGAAAGCTAAAGTAGTAGCAACTGCAGCAGCAATAGCGATTTTTTTGAATAACATGGCATCACTCTCTAAAAAATTGAGATTAAAAAAAACCGACGTTAGCCTGTTATATGCTTTTATTATTCCTAATTTTGTTAGGCACTAACAACGCAGGAGCAGTCTAACTGGTCTGCGAATATGCTATCACTGAGTTTTTTTAATTACTACTAGCTTGCTCTAAAAAATGCCGAAAAAAGCCCTAAAATGCGTTGTTTTTTAACAGAAAATAACAATCAAGAGTTCAGTTTATATTGGCGAAAGGCGATTTAAATCATTAAAAACTATAGGGTTTTTTTGAAATACTTATTTATAATCATTTACTTAAAAATAAGTTTACACAGAAAACGTCCAATTGTATCTTTATGTAAAGATGGTCAACCGAAATAAAAAAGCCATCGTTATACGATGGCCTTTTTAAAAAGTTTTGATCTTAGTTGCTGGCTTTACGCTTCATATGATCAAAGAACTCGTCATTGGTTTTGGTTTCTTTCATACGATCCAGCAGGAATTCCATGGCTGCCAGTTCATCTTGGGTATGCAGCAGCTTACGCAGAATCCAGACCTTACGCAGGTTGTCTTCAGACATCAGGCGCTCTTCACGACGGGTACCTGATTTCTTGATGTTCATGGCAGGGAACACGCGTTTTTCGGCAATACGACGATCAAGCGTAATTTCCTGGTTACCGGTACCTTTGAATTCTTCGTAAATCACTTCATCCATCTTGCTGCCGGTTTCAATTAACGCGGTTGAGATGATGGTCAGTGAGCCGCCTTCTTCAATATTACGTGCGGCACCAAAGAAACGCTTTGGACGTTCCAGTGCGTGAGCATCGACACCACCAGTCAGGACTTTACCTGAAGATGGCACCACGGTGTTATAGGCACGCGCTAAACGGGTAATCGAGTCAAGCAGAATCACCACATCTTTTTTGTGTTCTACCAGACGCTTGGCTTTTTCAATTACCATTTCAGCCACTTGTACGTGACGGGCTGGAGATTCATCAAAGGTTGAGGCAACCACTTCACCACGCACGGTACGTTCCATTTCGGTCACTTCTTCCGGACGTTCGTCAATCAGCAGAACAATCAGGAATACTTCCGGGTTATTACGTACAATCGACTGGGCGATGTTTTGTAATAACATGGTTTTACCAGCTTTTGGCGGCGCTACAATAATTGAACGCTGGCCTTTACCAATTGGCGCAACCAAGTCAACCACACGCGCGGTTAAATCTTCAGTGGTACCGTTACCAAGTTCCATGACCAGTTGTTCGGTTGGGAACAGCGGGGTCAGGTTTTCAAACAGGATTTTATTGCGCGAGTTTTCTGGCGTGTCGTAGTTAATCTGGTTAACTTTTAACAGGGCAAAATAACGTTCGCCTTCTTTTGGTGGGCGAATGGTGCCGGTAATGGTGTCACCGGTACGCAGGTTAAAACGACGAATTTGCGAAGGGCTGACATAGATATCGTCAGGACCGGCTAAATAAGAGCCTGCTGCAGAGCGTAAGAAGCCAAAACCATCTGACAGAATTTCGAGCACGCCATCACCAAAAATCTCTTCGCCATTCATTGCATGACGTTTTAAGATGGCAAAAATAATGTCTTGCTTACGGTTACGAGCCATTCCTTCAAGGCCCATAAACTCGGCAATCTTGATGAGTTCGCCAATCGGTTTTTTCTTGAGTTCGGTTAAATTCATAGGTGATCAGATAGAATCAAAAATTCTGGGGTACAGGTTGGAAGGGAAGCAACATTTGACCGCATGCAGGCAATAAAACGAACGCAATTGTATTTGCACAATAACAATTCAGAGGACTGATTAATTGTTTCAGAGAAAAATGTGAAAAAACAATTTCTGTTGCCGAGCGGCATTTTTGTGTTGTGTCTTTTAAGAAACGGGCGGGACGGGAAGTCCTTTATTTCTTGAGCAAGCAATATAAGAGAGAAACGCCGATTTGTCAATTTATAGACGAAAAAAATACGCTATGAAACATAGCGTATTTTAATTTTTCTAAACAGACAGGATTTAGATGTTTTCATCAATAAATGCAGTCAGTTTCGATTTTGGTGCAGCACCAATCTGCTGGGCAACCACTTCCCCATTTTTGAACATCAACAGTGCAGGGATGTTACGGATGTTGTAGTTCACGGCAGTTTGTTCGCAAGCGGTCACGTCAACTTTCACAATTTTAACTTTGCCTTCATATTCAGTCGCCAAAACTTCAAGTACTGGCGCAATTGCCTTACAAGGCGCACACCAGCCCGCCCAGAAGTCAACCAATACAGGTGTTTCAGATTGAAGAACGTCTGCTTCGAAGTTTGCATCCGTTGTGTTTACGATGTTGCCAGACATGGAATGTGCTCCAAATGAATTTTTGTATAGATAGCTATATTTATTAGTATTACATAGCCATCTAGAACAATGTAGAGGAATATGTAAATTTTCGATCTTTCCTGTGAATTTGTCTAATTGATGCTCACGATGCTGATGATCGTGTCACACAATTGTCACATCTGCCGAAAATTTAAATACTCATCGAAATGTGCGCACAAATGGCTTTTAAATTGCATGTATGTGAATTACTCTAGGCACAATTCTGTATAGGTTTGTTTGAAGAATGTCTGATTTTTTAATTGATGAAGAGTTACTTGCAGCCATCGATATGGGGTCGAACAGCTTCCACCTGGCCATTGCCCGTGTGGATCATGGTGAAGTAAAAAAAGTGGCATCAATGTCAGAAAAAGTACAGCTTGCCGCTGGTTTAGATGAGAATAAAAATTTAACCGAAGCCGCACAGCAGCGCGGTTTAGCCTGTCTGGCACGCTTTGTCGGACGTTTAAGCGCTGTACAGCCGAACCGTTTACGTATTGTTGCCACCAACGCCTTGCGTCAGGCCAAAAACGGACATGAATTTATTCAAAAAGCCGCAGAAATCTTGCCAAAACCCATTGAAATTATTGCCGGTCGTGAAGAAGCCCGCTTAATTTATCTGGGTGTGTCGCACACCATGGAAAACAGTGGTCGCCGCCTGGTGATTGATATTGGCGGTGGTTCAACCGAGCTGATTATTGGTGAAGAATTCGAACCTATTCATACCGAATCTTTACAGATGGGCTGTGTGGCCTATACCAAAGCCTTTTTCGCCGAAGGTGAAATTAACCATAAAAGTTTTGACAAAGCCGTGTTTGCCGCACGCAAAGAATTATCCACCATTGCCAATACCTATAAAAATGCCGGCTGGGATACCGTAGTAGGCTCAAGTGGTACCATTAAAGCCTGCCGCCAGATTACCGTGAATATGGGCTGGAGCAATGCGCAGGAAAATCTGACCCGTGAGGGCCTGGAAAAACTCAAAGATAAGCTGCTTAAATATAAGCATGTCTCTGAAATGGACTTTGACGGTTTAAAAGAAGATCGACGAGCAGTTTTGCCAGCCGGGATTGCGATTTTATATGCAGTTTTTGATATTTTAGATATTGATAAACTGGTTTATTCCGATGGTGCCTTACGTGAAGGCGTAATGTATGACCTGCTGGGCCGTTTCCAGCATGAAGATATCCGGGACCGCAGTGTGCAGGCGCTGATGGGCCGTTATAACGCCGATCCGAAACAGGCAGAACGTGTGGTCAAAACCGCGCAGCACCTGTTTGAAGGCGTGGCCGCGGAGCTGAAATTGACCAGCGATGACAGTGATTTACTGCGCCGCGCGGCCTATTTACATGAAATTGGTCTGGCGATCAGTCATGGTGGCTATCATCGTCATGGTGCTTATTTATTACAACATTCGGATATTCCAGGCTTTTCACAAATTGATCAAAACCATCTGTCGCATCTGGTTGCGCATCATCGCCGCAAGCTGCGTCAGGACGATAAAATTGATGTCAACAAGGTCGGTGGCCATAAATTAATGCATTTATGTCTGCTGCTGCGCCTAGCAGTTTTAGTCAATCATAGTCGTAGCGATCAGATGCTTCCTGCCATTGAATTGAGTGTTCAGAATGCGCAACAATGGCAGCTCAGCGTTTCGGGTGATGCTAAACAATGGCCATTGCTTGTCGCTGAATTGCACGATGAACAAGTGCAGTTCAAGAATTGGGACATTGAATTAAAAATTCATTCGGAACAATTTGTCGATTAACGTTTTGGTTAATTTAGGGATAACAGTCGACTTATGAAAAATAAAGCTGCTCAATCAAAAGCATGGACAACGGTCCAAATTGCACGTCATCCAGAGCGTCCGCAATTCCTGGACTATGTAGGCGAAATTTTCACTGAATTTGATGCGTTGCACGGCGACCGTTTATTTGGTGATGATGGTGCAATGGTGGGTGGCTTGGCACGCTTCGATGGTCAGCCGGTCATGGTCGTGGGCCAGCATCGTGGTCGCAGTACCCGCGAGAAATTGCAGCACAATTTCGGCATGAGTAACCCGGAAGGTTACCGTAAGGCACAGCGTTTGCTAGATATGGCAGAACGTTTCAAGCTGCCGGTCTTTACCTTTATTGACACCATGGGTGCTTATCCGGGTGTGGGTGCAGAAGAACGTGGTCAGGCGGAAGCGATTGCTACCAGTCTTGCTCAATTATCGAACCTGAAAGTGCCGGTCGTGGCAACAGTTTTAGGTGAAGGCGGTTCAGGCGGTGCCTTGGGTATTGGTGTTGCGGATCGTGTGGTGATGTTATCTCACAGTATTTATTCAGTAATTTCTCCAGAAGGCTGTGCATCTATTTTGTGGAAAACTGCAGAAAAAGCAGAACAGGCAAGTGAAGCATTGGCACTGACTGCTGAAAAATTACAGCAGATGGGCATTGTTGAATATGTGGTTGATGAAGGTGAGGGAGCTCACTTGCAACCAGAAAAAGTCATGCAAGATTTAAAAGCCGTGTTAAAACAGGCTCTAGAAGAATTGCAACCGATGGATGCACAAGAACGATGCGAAGCACGTTACCAGCGTTTGATGAAGTTTGGCAGCGACAATTTAGGACTGGCGTCTTAACCCAGATTCAGTCTTTTCCAGAAGATACCCATTTTCTCATCGGATGTAGTGGCGGCATGGATTCCATGCTGCTGCTGCATCTGATGGCGTTTTTATGCCCGGAAAAAGTCCGGGCCATTTATATTGATCATCAATTACAGTCTTCCAGCCAGGCCTGGGGCGAATTTGTCCAGCAGCATTGTCAGGCCTTCAATATTCCGTGCATGATTCAAGCGGTACAGGTCGCCGAAGGCAATCTGGAACAGCAGGCACGCGCCGCACGTTATCAGGCATTTCAGCAGCATATTCAAACCAACGAGATATTGGTACTGGCCCATCATCAGCAGGATCAGGCAGAAACGGTGTTATTGCGTCTGTTTTCCGGTGCTGGAATTCCTGGCCTGGCGGCTATGAAAACTTTCGATTCTCGTCCTGAACTGTCAATCTGGCGACCGTTGCTATCTTTATCGCGTGAGCAGATTCAGACCTGGTGCCAGCAGCTTTCGATTCCACATATTCAAGATCCGACCAATCAGGATATTCACTACGACCGGGCCTGGTGTCGGGAACAGTTATGGCCGCTGTTAAACGCGCGCTTTCCCAAAATGCAGCAAAGCATTTGCCGCAGCAGCCAGCTGATGCAGGATGCCGAGCAGATTTTGGCCGAAGTATTGCGGCAGGATTTGGCCAGCTGTGGCGATGCCGAGCATCTGGATTTACACCGTATTCAGCAATTGTCCGAGGCGCGGCAACGCCAGTTACTGTCGTTCTGGATGAAAGGGGACAGCCAGTACCGGCCAAGTTTTGACATGGTGCAGCGTATTCAGCAGGAAGTGATTCAGGCCCGGGCCGATGCGCAAGCGGCTTTGCATTGCAACGGCTTTTATTATGTGCGCTATCAAAATGTCATTTACCGTCTGCCTCAGCTGGAATATTTGGCCAGTCAACAGGCCATCCCTGCGCGGGAACAGGTGTGCTGGCAGTTGGGGCAAACCCTAGATTTACCAGCCGGACAGTTTCAGTTGAATGCACCGCATCAGGTTGGTTTGTCTTTTGCATTACTCCAACAAGAATTGACTTTAAGTACGCGAGTGGGCGGAGAAAAAATCCATCTTCATGGACGTGTCGGGGCCTGGCCATTAAAAAAGGCGATACAGCAGGCACAAATTTTTCCCTGGAAGCGTCATACAATTCAAATATTAAGCAGAGATAATGTTATGCTAGGGGTTTTCACGCCAAAAGGGTTTTGGCTGGCAGATTCTGCCTATTGCGAACCGGATGGCTGGCAACCGACTTTAATCTCTTAACTATAAAGAACTCAACCAAGAGTGTGAATCATGAGTGCAGTGTTAAATTGTAATATTAGTTTTATTGGTGGCGGAAATATGGCACAGGCCTTAATTGGTGGCCTGATTGCACGTGGCATGCCTTCAACGCGTATTACAGTTGCTGATCCGGTCGAAAAAATCCGTTTGTTGCTGGAAGAAAAAGATGTACATGTGACCGAAGACAACCAGGCTGCCATTCGTGACGCCGATATTGTGGTGTTCGCAGTCAAACCGCAGGTGCTGGCCAGCGTGCTGCAACCGCTAAAAGGGCAGTTTGAAGGCAAACTGGTGATTTCGATTGTTGCCGGTGCAGAAATTGCCACCATTTCGGCATTGCTCGATACCGACCGTGTGGTGCGGGTGATGCCAAATACCCCGGCACTGGTACAAACTGGTGCGCATGGTTTATATGCGCATGATGCGGTCGATAGCAAAGACCGTGAATTGGCAAGTCAGGTTTTGGCTGCCACGGGTTTAACAATTTGGGTAAACTCTGAAGCGCAAATTGATGCAGTCACGGCAGTATCCGGTTCTGGCCCGGCTTACTTTTTCTATATGATGGAAAGTATGATTCGTGCCGGCAAAAACTTGGGCCTGGATGAAAAAGTGGCAACGGCTTTAACCTTGCAAACTGCGTTGGGTGCGGCACAAATGGCAATTACCAGTTCCAATACCCCGGCAGAGCTGCGTAAAAACGTGACCTCTCCAAACGGGACCACGCAGGCAGCGTTGGAAGTGTTTGACCGTGCGCAAGTGTCGCAGAATATTCAGGCGGCGTTGGCGGCTGCCAAAACACGCAGTCAGGAACTGGCTGCCGAGCTGAGTGACAGCATTAAATAAAGTATTTAATTTTAGGAACGTTCAAGTATGGGTGCAAATTCTGCGCTAATTTTTGGCATCATCATTAACGTAGCGATTTTGCTCGTCTTCTTCCGTTTTCTCATGCAGCTGGCTGCGGTGAGTCCTTATAATCCGGTGGTGTTGTCTACGATCAAGGCCACGAAAATTGTAGATGTATTTAGCCGTATTTTCCCGACCGTGGCAAAAGGCCGGGTGAATCTGGCGGCATTGGCGCTGCTGGTGGTGCTTTATCTGCTGAAAAATTACGGCATGATGTATTTAAACGGGGCGATGCCTAATGGCCCGGTACATCTGCTGATTCTCACCTTTGTGACCATGATTCAGGACCTGCTACGTTTCTGTCGTTACCTGATTTTTGCCACCATTATTTTAAGTTGGGTAGTGATGTTTACCCAGTCACGCGGGCCTTATATTGAAGTGATTCAGGAACTGGCAGAACCTTTACTGGCACCGTTTCGCCGGATCATGCCGAATATGGGCATGATTGACCTGTCTCCAATTCTGGCATTTCTGGCGTTATATATTGCTGAAATTCTGATGAACCAGGTGGCAATTGTTTTGCTGACTGGGTTCTAAATTGAGCTCAAGAAAAAAGGACGCTGCGGCGTCCTTTTTTATGGCTCAAGTTTTGAGGTGAAGACCTTGATATTTTGCCCAAGAGGCAAATGACCTTCAGCCCAGCCTTCCTCCGAGGAGGAAGGTGGAAAGACTTTAGTGTGCTTCATCCCAGTTCTGGCCTTTACCCACTTCGACCACCAGCGGAACAGACAGTTCAATCACCGACTGCATCACTTCGGCCAGTTTGGGTGCCAGTTCATCGGCGACATCGGCATCGACTTCAAACACCAGTTCATCGTGTACCTGCAGTAGCATTTTGGCCTGATCGCGTGGCAGCATTTTGTCTACCTCCACCATGGCCATTTTAATAATATCTGCCGCCGAGCCTTGTAGCGGCGCATTAATTGCGGCACGTTCTGCTGCTTTACGCACCATCATGTTACGGGCATCAATATCCGGGGTATATAAACGGCGGCCGGTCAGGGTTTCGACAAAGCCTTGTTCCAGAGCCACCTGACGGGTGCGCTGCATATATTCATAAATGCCCGGATAACGCTGGAAGTATTGCTTGATATAGTTCTGCGATTCTTCACGGGTAAAGCCCAATTGACGGATCAGACCAAATTCGGACATACCATATAACAGGCCGAAGTTAACCGCTTTGGCCTGGCGGCGCTGATCTGGCGTGACATCTTCCAGGGCAATATTCAACACTTCGGCAGCGGTACGGCGGTGTACATCCTGACCATGATTGAAGGCATCAACCAGCGCGTCATCTTGCGAGAAATGCGCCATTAAACGCAGTTCAATTTGCGAATAGTCGGCAGCCAGTAATACGCGGCCTTCTGGTGCAATAAAGGCTTTACGAATCTGGCGGCCAATATCCATACGTACCGGAATATTTTGCAGGTTCGGATCGGTCGAAGACAGACGGCCTGTTGCGGTCAGTGCCTGATGATAACTGGTATGCACGCGATGGCTGCTGCTATTAGCCTGCTTTTGTAAGCCATCGGTATAGGTACTTTTCAGTTTAGACAGACCGCGATATTCCACAATCAGGCTGGCAATCGGGTGCTCAATCTTTTCTAAAATACTTTCACTGGTGCTGTATTGGCCGGTGGCAGTTTTCTTGCCGCCTTTGATGCCCAGCTTTTCAAACAGGATTTCGCCAACCTGTTTGGGCGAGCTGACATTAAACGGCTGGCCGGCCAGTTCAATAATCTGCTGTTCCAGTTGCAGCATGGTGTTGGAAAATTCTACCCCCAGCTGATCTAGGAAATTCAGATTCAGCTTGATGCCGTTTTCTTCCATCTGGGTTAGCACGCGTGCTACCGGCATTTCAATATGATGCAGCAGATTGCTGAGTTCCGGATGACGCTGTAACTTTTCATTCAGCACTTCATACAGGCGATACGTCACATGTGCATCTTCGGCGGCATAATGCGCAGCTGTTTCAATCTCGATCTGGTTAAAGGTTTTCTGTTTGGCGCCTTTACCGGCAATCTGTTCATAGGTGGTGGTCAGATGACTTAAATACAGCCGCGCCACATCATCCATCCCATGACGGGTGGCGACAGAATTTAAGACATACGAGGCCAGCATGGTGTCAAAGTACCAGCCCTGTAAGTGAATGCCGTGGTTTTCCAGCACATGCGCATCATATTTTAAATGATGGCCAATTTTTTCAACCGCTGGATTTTCCAGAATCGGTTTGATCTGCGCCAACACTGTTTCACGGTTTAACTGTTCTGGTGCGCCGGCATAGTCATGCGCCAGAGGCACATAGAAGGCTTCCGTAGCATCAAAAGCCACCGAGAAGCCGACAATCTGGGCAATCCGATAATCCAGACTGGTGGTTTCGGTATCAAAGGCAAAACGTGTGGCGGTGCTTAAACGCTGGAAGAGTACATCCCAGTCTGCCGGGCTTAACACTGTATGATAGGTGGCTTCACCTAGCTGATCTTCACTGCTGCTGAGCTGAGCTTGATCTTCGGTGGCGACTTCTGCGGCCGCTGGTGTTTGGCTAATGGCCTGGCTGACCTGTTTGTAGCTGTTGCTGTTCGGGTTGTTCGGATGATCGAGCGACTGTAGCTGGTTCCGGAACTCCAGTTCGGTATACAGGCGGCGCAATTCTTCGGTATTTGGATCGCACAGTTTCAGGTCTGCAAAGGTCAGGCCCATGTCCAGATCACAGACAATACTGGCCAGTTGATGATCAATGGCAATACCATCGACATTGTCTTTAATATTCTGGCCAACGCGACCTTTAATTTTGTCGACATTTTCTAGAATTCCGCCTAAAGAGCCGTATTCAGTCAGCAGTTTGGCGGCAGTTTTAGCACCCACGCCCGGAACACCCATAATCCCGTCCGAGGCATCGCCCATCAGGGTCAGATAATCAACAATCTGATTCGGCCAGACGCCAAATTTCTCAAAGACACCCTGCACATCCATTGGTTTCTCTTTGAAGCTGTCTTCCAGCGTAACTTTGTCGGTCACCAGCTGAGCCATGTCTTTGTCGCCGGTGGAAATTAACACCTGATGACCTTCGGCTTCGGCGCGTTTGGCCAGCGTGCCAATAATATCGTCGGCTTCGGCACCCGGCAGCATATAAAGAGGAATCCCCAGTGCGCGAATTAAGGCGTGTAAATAAGGAATCTGCTGTGACAGTTCATCTGGCATACTTGGACGGTCACCTTTATAAATGGGTGACAGTTCGTGACGGAAGGTTGGTTCCGGGGTATCAAAAATCACCGCCATATGGGTGGGCTGGGTACGGCGCATCAGTTTCTGGATTGCGGAAATTGCCCCACGGATGGCGTTGGTATGTATACCGGTTGACGTGGTTAAAGGGGGTAAGGCGTGAAACGCACGAAATAAAAAATAAGACCCATCGACCAAGACAAATGGTGGCATTGAAAGTTTCCTAATCCAAAAAACCTGTTTATTGTACGTGATTTTACACACGCACGCTGAGTGATGATTGTATATGCAGGTTACCGAATATCTGATGAATATAAAATAAGCACTGTGCAAGTTGTTGTATGATCAGCACAATTAATAAAGGAATAAAACAAGATGCTGAGAGGGCAGAGCGAAACCCGCATGATCTGGTTGATGAGCCTGATGATTGTCGCCATCAGCGCGTGGTTTTTATCATTTCCACTGCTGACCTATGTCTGTGGTTTTGCGCTGCTGATGAGTGTCATGCACTATGTCGATGCTATTCAGCAACCGGCCCAGGCGCTAGGCGAACAAAGGTTAATTGCATTTCGTGCCACCTCCAAAGTGCCGCTGTATCTCTCCTCGATTATTGCCGTGGTCGGTGGGCTGCTGGATTGGGGCTGGATGATTGCCGCTGGCGCTGCGGCCTGGATTTTCTTTTTTCTGCGCTGGCTTCGGCGTCTGGAACAGTATTTGGGTCAGATTCAACAGGCCCAGCATTTTTTGCCGCAGCCGGCTTCTTCGGTACAGTCGGACATACCGCCTTTACCGTTTAGTGCAACAGCTGAAGCTGCACCAGCGCCCGCTCCCAATTTAGTCCAGCAAATCAAACACTGGATTTTTGAGGGTAATCCGGTGCTGAAAACCGCGATTTCTATTCTGGTGATCGGCATTATTCTGCTGCTGCGTTTTGCCACGGAACATTGGCAGCTGAGCCTGGCCACCAAACTGGCCATGGTCGCGCTGAGTAGTGCTGCCGTGACCGGACTGGGTTATCGCTTGCAGCAGCGCAATCGCAGTTTTGCCCTGGGGCTGGAAGGGCTCGGGCTGGCAGCCTTGTGTCTGACCTTATTCTTTGCCTATTACAATGCAATAATTCCAAACTTGCTGATTGCCAGTGGCTATTTTCTGCTACTAATGGCCCTGACGTTATGGCTGAGTTTAAGACAGCAGTCGGTTGAACTGGCGTTAATGGCCATGGTGATGGCCTATCTTGCACCATTTACCTTACCGGTGCGTGATGCAACTGCACCGGAATTTATTGGCTATTATCTAGTGATTAATATTGCGGTGGCCGTGCTCAGCAGCCTGCGACCGTGGAAGTTTCTGAATCAGATTGCTTTTTTAATGACCGTGCTGGTCGGTGGCAGCTATGCCTTTGTGCATGGCAGCGATGCTGACCGCGACCTGATGACCGTGCTGATTCTGGCACATGCCGCTATCTTTATCTGGCTGGGTTTCCGTTTTAGCCAGTTATTGGCACAGCAGGATTTAGACAAGTTTAAGCTTAAACCGGCGCTGGATATTGGGCTGATTTTTGCTGCACCGTTGCTGGCCTATAGCAGTTTATATGTGCTGCATTTCCAGGACACAGCCTGGCAGGCGGGCCTCAGTCTGCTGTTTGCACTGCTGTTCGCCGTGTTGTACCGATTGTCCAGACACCATCAAACGGTACAGCTAATTGCGCACAGCTATTTAAGCCTGACCTTAATTTTTCTGGCCTTAATTCCGCCGATTTTATTACCAGCTGAAAAAAGTGTTATGGGCTGGGCCATTGAAGGCCTGCTGATTTTCCTGTTGGGGCTGGTGCGGCAGTCCAAAATCAGTCTGTATCTGGCCATGGGCCTGCTGGTCGTGGCGGGGCTGTCGAGCCTGTACTATCTGGTGGAGCTGATTGTATTTCCACGCGCCATGTTCTGGGTGCTGTGCCTGAGCTATGTGGGCGTGGTATTGCTGTCCAATAGCCGGCTGCAATTTCAGCAACAACTTAGTAGCAGTATGATTGGCTTTCAATGTCTGCTGATGTTGCTGGCGACCACCATGCTGCTGGTGCTGCTCCAGGATGAATGGTCCGGCGAGCTCAGTGCGGTGCTGAGCCTGCTCAGCCTGAGTCTGGCCTATTGGGTTGTGAATGAAATCCTGTTACGCCGACAGGCCGGGGTGGCCTGGTTATTCAGCAAATGGTCGGGCCTGGTTCCCTTGCTGCTGTTTGCGGCAGGAATTGTCATGCTGCGGATGCAGCAGGGTAGTATTGTCTGGGCATCTTTCAATGAGCGGCTGTTGTTTGCCGGAGCTAGCATCATCCTCAGTCTGCTCTGGTTAAGGCCGCTTTTAGGTGTACGAACCGAAAAAGAATGGGTCAGTGCCGGTACTTTACTCAGTCTGCTACTGACCAGTCTGACTTTATTACCGCAGCAACCGTATATCAGTATGGTGATTTTACCGCTGCTGTTTTGCGGCTGGTGTTACTGGCAGGCACAGCCCGACTGGCAGATGTTCTGGCAGGCCCGAAGCAGTTTGCTGTTGATGCTGGCCTGGATGATCTGTTCGCAGCTGTTAAGCCAGCAGGCGTTTCATGGCTATCTGCTGCCCATCTTAAATCCTTTTGATCTGGTCAGCATCGCCATGCTGGTCGGCTTTTTATGGATGCTGTCGTTACAGGTTAAGGCCGGGCTGGACCGCAGTATGGCCGCAGTGTTGATGGTGCTGAGTTTATTGTGGCTGAGTAGCTATATTGTGCTGCGTGGCTTGCATGTCTATGTGGGTACACCGCTGAATGAATTGGCGCTGTGGCGTAATGGCACGGTACAACTGAGTTTGACTTTACTTTGGGTCAGCCTGGCATTTGTTACCATGAGCTGGGCCAGTCGCAAACAGCTGTGTTCGGTCTGGGTCCTGGGCGGCAGTATTCTGGTGGTTGTCAGCTTAAAGCTGGTGCTGTTTGATCTGTCGCATATTGGCACTTTAACCCGGGTGATTTCCTTTTTAGCCGCCGGTGCGGTGATGCTGATTATTGCCTATATTGCGCCAATGCCCGATCCAGAACAGCCAGTTGAACGGTCACCCTCTGAATAGAAAAAAGCCTTCTCTTGGTGGAGAAGGCTAATATTAAAAAATCTATTTTAAATCCGGTTCACGTTTCAGGGCTTTTTCATTGGCATATTGATCAATCTCTGCATTTTCCAGCGGTCGAGACAGCGGATGATCGACAAAGCCCATTTTCGGTACCGGAATTTCAATCTGGTTATCGACAAAGCCATTACGAATCCGTTCCTGCATTTCATCACGTACTCGCAGGAAATTTTCCTGCTGGCACCAGATCGCAAACAGCAGTTCAATTGAGGATTCACGGAAGGCAGTTACTGTCACCGCAGGTTTCGGATCGGCCAGCACCAATGGATATTTATTGGCCACATCCAGCAGCACTTCACGCACCTTGATAATATCTTCATGGAAATTAATGGCCAGAGTAATTGGAATCCGCCGGATCGGGAATTTGGACAGGTTGTGTACTGGCGCCCGAATCAGCTGTTCGTTCGGTAAACGCACATACACGTTGTCCTGGGTGAGCAGTTTTACCGAGAGCAGGTCAATCGAAATCACTTCACCTTCTACGGTATGACCACGAATGAGGGTAATCTGGATGGTGTCGCCCACTTCAAAGGAACCTTCACCAATCAGGAACAGACCGCTGATTAGGTTGGAAGCCGAAGTTTGTGACGCGAAACCCAACGCCACGGTTAAGATACCGGCTGCACCCAGGAAGACACTAAGTTTAAAGCCGGCTTCTTTCAGGCTGGCCATCACAAAAATCAGGAAAATAAAATAGAAAATCCCGCGACGCCAGACCAGACTCTGATGCGCATTAAAGCGTTTACCAATGGTGCGGATAAAGGCATTAGAGACAAAACGCGCCACCAGAAAGCCTAAGAAGCACAGCACCAGCGCCACCAGAATTTCAGTCAGGCGCTCGGTGTTGATATTGGTGAAAATCCCTTTCAGGCTATTGGTAATTTCTTTAGGGATATTGGAATCGGCCATGTCTACTCCCTAGAAGAATGAATCAAACATATTAAATAACGCCCCCGCGGTTTCACGTGGCGGATGCACATAAATCACTTCACCGGCATGCGGTGGGGTACGGTTTTCAATTCGTACCCGTGGTGGCCGGTCAGAGCCTTCGTGCAAGACTTTAATTTGGGAGGTCCATAAACGTCCGGTACTTTCACTAAAAAATAGCGGCAGTGCCGGCACCGGTACATTCATCCGGTCAAAGCGCAATTGCTGGTTGCTGATATTATGAAACTCGATAGGCGTAATGGCACGAAAAGCGCGCGGGCGTAGCTGGTGCAGCTCGGTCCGGCCATCCACCGCGGTGGCATAACAGATTTCGCCATAACGGTGATTCGGTCCAAACCAGGTATCTTTGGGCAAAATCACCGGCAAATCAAAAATCGGCTCGCGCTGACCATTGACAAAACCGGCAATCCATAACGGGGTACTAATGTACAGCGTGCCACGCTGGCCAGCCGGAATATAAATCGGATCGACCGGTTTAATCACCACCGACCGATCTGCCAGACGCGGCATCAGCTGGAGCTTGTTGGTGGTCGATTTGAACATGTAGCGTTCAATTTTCACTGGCTGCGGAAAGGAAAAATTCGGGTCATTGATGCGATGCCATTGCTGTTCATAGTCATATTGCACCTGCGGACGATGATATTCCAGACGCCACTCCTGCATGCCGCGTGTTAAACGAAACAGCAGGGAGCCAAATTGCCAGGCTTTGGGCTGATGCAGCTCAAACTCGTGTTCGCCCCACCATTTTAAATCGGGCAATTCATCATGATTCAGTAATTCATTCGGATGCGGCAAGGGCGTCTTCCTTTCAATTTAAAACCCTAAAAAACAGACTTCACGCTGTCATAAGCTTAGAGTACACTCAAATGAGATTTTTTCATCATTATTATAATCGCTGATGCAAGTACTTAAACAATTACAAATTCCCTATAGTTTTGCAAAACGCCATGGCGTGCTGATTCGCTATGAGGGGGATCATGCTTTTATCGTGCGCCGTGAAAATACGCCGCTGCTGGCCATTCAGGAAGCACGCCGTTTTCTCGGGCATCCGGCCCAGTTCCAGTTATGTACCGATCAGGAATTTCATCAACTGTTAAGCAGCAGTTTTGCCGGCGATACCGGGGAATCACAACAGGTTGCAGCAGGCCTGGAAGATCATCCGGATTTACTCAGTCTGGCCGACTCGGTGCCTGAAGCCGAAGATTTAATGGATCAGGAAGATGATGCGCCCATTGTCCGGCTGATTAATGCACTGCTGTCCGAAGCCATTCGGGTCGGTGCGTCGGATATTCATATTGAATCGTTTGAAAAACGCTTATCGGTGCGTTTGCGGGTAGATGGACAATTACGTGAAATTGTACAGCCGCGTCGTGAGCTGGCGCCGTTACTGGTATCGCGGATTAAAGTCATGGCCAAACTGGATATTGCTGAAAAACGCATTCCGCAAGATGGCCGTATTTCGCTGCGCCTGGCGGGCCGTGAAGTCGATGTGCGGGTCTCAACCTTGCCATCTTCGCATGGTGAACGGGTGGTAATGCGTCTGCTGGATAAACAGGCCGGACGGCTGAACATGACCCATTTGGGCCTGATGCAAAATGATTATGACCGGCTAAAACAGCTGGTACATCGTCCGCATGGCATTATCTTGGTGACTGGTCCAACCGGTTCGGGGAAAACCACCACCTTGTATGCAGCACTGTCGGACCTGAATGATGGCTCGAAAAATATTCTGACTGCTGAAGATCCGATTGAATATCAGCTGGAAGGGATTGGGCAGACTCAGGTCAACACCAAGGTCGATATGACTTTCGCGCGTGCTTTAAAAGCCATGCTGCGTCAGGACCCGGATGTGGTGATGGTCGGGGAAATCCGTGATCTGGAAACTGCAGAAATTGCGGTACAGGCTTCGCTGACTGGTCACCTGGTATTATCGACCTTGCACACCAATACTGCGATTGGCGCCGTAACCCGTTTAAAAGATATGGGCATTGAACCTTTCCTGCTGTCCAGTTCCCTGATTGGTGTGATTGCGCAGCGTCTGGTCCGAACCTTGTGCGCGCACTGCGCCACCTGGCATGATGCTGATGACTTTGAAAAAGAACTGTTTAAACCTGTCAGCAGTGCAGAGGTATTGCGCCTGCCGAAACCGAAAGGCTGTGAGCAGTGTGCGCATACCGGATTTACCGGTCGGACCGCCATTTATGAAATTGTGCCGGTAGATGATCACATGCGTCGCCTGATTCATGGCAATGCTGCAGAGTATGAACTGGAAAACTATGCGCGCCAGCAATCCGGTTCGATTCGT
Source organism: Acinetobacter sp. Q85-2 (assembly GCF_013420555.1). Lineage (NCBI taxonomy): Bacteria > Pseudomonadati > Pseudomonadota > Gammaproteobacteria > Moraxellales > Moraxellaceae > Acinetobacter > Acinetobacter sp. Q85-2. Next base: position 4,516 of record NZ_VOXW01000012.1, on the reverse strand, counting down.
GAAGATGGTTTGCGTAAAGTACTGGCCGGTAAAACCACAGTCGAAGAAGTGTTACGTGTCACCAATGAAGCGGCAGACTAGCAGAGCTGTAGAGCCTGTTTAAAAAAATCGTCAGTCCCTACCACAGGCTGACGATTTTTTGCATTAAGAGGGCGCGTAAGGGTGCCGTCGGATTGCCGGGATTGCGCTGGCTTTCATGAGTATAAAATGCCTGCCAGGCCTGCACCATCTCCAGGGTTAAACCTTGAATTTGCATCTGATGCACATCGGCAGCTGTGATGGAATCTAAACGCCCTTGCGCACCTTCCGGGCCGCTGCCCCAGCCAATCAGTCCCTGTCCAAAGGCCGGAAGATTCATCTGATTCGGTGTGGCTGGAACCGGCAGACGTGCCATCTCCGGATTGACCTGAGAATAAACCACAGGACGCATTTTTTCAGAAATACTCAGCTCGGCCAAGGCCAGTGTCGAGCACAGCAGCCCCAGACTGGTGATCACGATTTTAAACATCAGGATAATTTGTTGTTGAAAATAAGAATCATTATTATATGCAAGTTGAAAGCTTACGTCGATAACAATATCAGCGAGATCAAGGGAAAGACTTAATAATTGACTAACACGCGATGCTGCATTAAAGGCATTGACTCGCGTACCTGTTGCTGTTCTTTCAGGTCAAATTCGACTGTAATCAGTTGCGCGCCTTCGTCCTGCACCATGGCCAGTAATTGTCCACGGGAATTGGTCGCACCAGAATGACCCCAGGTTTGACGTTTTTCGCCGTGCCAGCCTTGCTGGGCAGCACCTAAAACCTGACACTGACTGTCCATGGCACGTGCTTGTAGCAGCAGCTGCCAGTGCATCTGGCCAGTGGTGTAGGTAAAAGCAGAAGGTGCTGTCAGAAGATTGGCGCCTTGTGCACGCAGTTTTAGCGCCAGTTCCGGGAAACGTAGGTCATAGCAGACCATCAGGCCAATATTGCCAAATGGGGTTTTGGCCACCACAACGTCTTGGCCCGGTTCAAAGAATTTGGATTCCTGATAACCCCCGACGGCATCACCCACCTGTACATCAAACAGGTGAATCTTGTCATAACGGGCTTCGGTTTTTTCCGGACTGATACACAGGCTGACAGTACGTACCCGGCCATCTTCAATGACTGAACCATCCGGGCGGAATGGACACGGCAGGGTACCCGCCACCAGCCAGATTTGATGCTGACGGGCCAGTTGTTCCAGACGTTGTTGAATAGATTCAAACTGGGCTGCAGTTTCGCGCTGCTTGCCGGCAGCAAAACAGATAAAATTTTCAGGAAGAACCAGCAGTTCACTGCCGGCGGCTTTACTCTGCTGAATCAGCTGCTCGACTGTGTTGAAATTGGCTTCAATATCATTTTGCGAGTTCATCTGTGCAACAGAAACGAAAGTCATGCAGGCATTCTCCCAAACTGAAAATTATACGTTTTGCTGATTAGACACCTGTTCCAAGTTGTCCTGTTCTTTTTGTAGCTGTTTGACCAGGGGTTCAAACATATTCTGGTTGCTGTCGTTGAGTTTCATCAGGGTTTTATGGGCATCCAGTACGGTCGAGAGCATATTGCTATGCGTCACATGCTCTTCAATCAGGGCACGGGTGCAGACACTCGGATCGCCACAGTAATTCAGAATCACAAACACCTGCCCCAAGCCCATGCTATTGGCCAGTGTGGTGATGTCTGGATTGGTCGACAGCATGACCGCCTGAATCTGATGTACCTGTTTAAGTTTTAGCCCGAGTTTTGCCAAAACACCCAAAACAGTACTGTCAATAAATGTGGTTTGAGTTAAATCGACAATGGCGCCGACCACATTGGTTTGCTGTTCAATTTTACTGAGTAGTTTGTCTAAACTGATACAAGATTGGGCACGCACTTCGCCGATCAGCTTGAAAATATGCGTTCCATCCAAACTTGCGTATTCAACATGACCTGTTGACATATAAATGCCATTTGCAGAGAAGGATAGATAAAATTATCCCATAGGGACACCACAGACTCAAGTGTCTGCTATGGACATAAGTCTAAGGATGGTTTTAAGTGGTTGATTAAGTGATTAATTCAGTCGGCACAAACTGAGGATGGCAATATCGTCGGCCACGTGTTCTGGCGCTTTAAAGGACTGATTCTGCAAGTGATAGACCAGTTGTTCAAACTGTTCATTGAGTCCACCAACATAGGGTTCCAGCGCACCATCTGAACAGATAATAAAGCGCGCCTGACGTGACAGCACGCATTCATATTCTTCTACTTCCAGGTCTTCGGTCAGGCCCAACGGGAAGCTGCTGGTGTTTAAGATTTTCGGTGGCTGATTTGGCTCAAAGATAATCGCAGGCGGATAATGTCCGGCACTGGACCAGCGCAGCTGATGGGTTTCCAGGTTTAAAATCCCGCTAATCATGGTGATATGCTTTTCAATATTTTCCTGTACCAGCATCCCGTTCAGTTTTTTCAGTAACTCGCGCGGGGTTTTGGAGCGGCCATGAAAAGCCGCCATCCACGACGTTAATAAACTGCTGGTTACCCCATGTCCGGACACATCGGCCAGATAAAAAATTAGCTCTTTATCGCTAATTTTCCAGTAATCGAACCAGTCGCCAGATAAATAGGCGGAAGGCTGAAACAGGGTTTCAATTTCATAATTGACCAGTTCAATCGGGTTCGGCAGCAAACGTTTTTGTAACTCTGCAGCCGAAGGTAAATCACGACTGTCCTGATTGCGTTTATATTGCGCATCAATTTTAAGCAGGGCCTGCTGCGGTTCTGTCGGCAGTTTGCTCCAGATCCAGCCGGCCAAAGCGCCTTGTTCCCAGGCTTGCGATAGGGCCAGCCCTTCATCTTCAAAGCCCAAAACAATGGTCGGTAAATTCCAGCGATGGGTTAAATAATCCTGCACATCGGCAATGGCAATGATGGTCTGATCATATAGGTCGATGTCATCTATGCGAATCATTTGCACACTGGGCAGTGTGTCAATCACCTGATCTAGATAGGGAATATCACGTGTGGGCTGAATGAAATACATAAATGTAGAATATAATCCTATGCGCTTTAGGGGATAGATGTACTATAACAATCAATGAATTACTAGGGGAAGTTGAACTTCCCGCCAGAAAGAAGTATTACAAATTATTCAGTGAGCGGTGCAACTGAATCAAAGTTTTCTTCATCTTCGATGTAGTCGTCTTCGACATCTTCAATAAATGAAATGCTCTCGGCCTCTAAGCCTTTTTTCTCGGCAATTTCAAAGTTTTTACGCTGCAGGTAAATATCACGAATAGCGGCATAGCGATCCCCTTGTAACACCTGTTCTACATCCAGAATCTGGGAACGGGCATCAATGCCGCGTAAAGCCTGCTCGGTCCAGTACAGTCCATCATGATCTTCTAGAATGTATTTTTGTGGACGGGCCTGACTGTCAACCAGACGGCCAAAACCATCACGGAAGGTACTTGGGCCAATAATCGGCAAAACCAGATACGGGCCAGACGGCACCCCGAAATAGCCTAAAGTAGTGCCAAAATCTTCATCTTCGGTTTCCATTCCCAAACGACGGGCCGGATCAGCCAGACCTAAAGTGGTGATGGTATTTACAGTAAAACGGCCCAGCGTTTTTGCTGCTCTGAGCGGACGGCCCTGAATCAGCTGGTTTACTGCATTCCATGGTTCACCCAGGTTTTTACGGAAGTTACGATAAGAACCACGCACATCGCCAGGAACTTTTTCTGTATATTGCACAGCCAGCGGACGGGCGATATTGCGGTCTAACACATCATTTAAGGCATAGACCTGACGGTTTAAAGGTTGTAGTGGATCTTTAACACTTTCCGGTTGTGCGGCATTGGCATTCACTTTCAAATCTTGTGCTTTAATATTTTTCAGCTCTTTTAAGGATTCAAGGCGTGAAGGGGCTTTGCTGGTTGCTGCAGATGAGTCTGCTTCTGCTGTGGTGCGGGTAGAACTGTCTACTGCAGATTCATTGGCAAAAGCAGGGGAGGCCATCCCTAAAGTCAGCAGGCTAATCCATACATATTGTTGTTGACGCATAAAAGATCCTAGTGCTTTGAATACTGAAAGCAAAAAAGAGAAAGCAGGGTCATTCGACCCAGCGCACATTTTAAGAGAGTATTTAAACACTTTTGGCCGAAATTTATAGCTAAAAAAGGTAAAATGAATAAAAAATAATCGGATGATTAAATTTTTTTATCAAAGGGCTTGCAAGCGTAAATATTTCGCCTATAATGCACATCCATCGGCGGTGATGTTGATAAAAACTTGTTGATAAACAAGGATTTAGCTAAAATGGTTGAGTTCTGGTTTAGGTGGTAAGTTTAGAAATAAAATCAACATTGTATATTGTATGTTGACTTTCTAAAAATAGAGAGTAATATAGCCGACCTAGCTTGATGCTGACGAAGCATCGAGAAGATCATTAAGAGATTATGAAGAACAACTTGTGTGGATTTTTACTGGTTGATTAATCGAAT
>NZ_VOXW01000011.1:0-112151 GCF_013420555.1 Acinetobacter sp. Q85-2 | reverse complement strand
GGACAAGCATCGTCATTTTATTATGGTCAGCCTCAGGGTGAAGTGTGTCTAATCAACAGGGTTTTCGGTCTCTAAGTACTTTTTAAAGGGAACATCATCGACTCAAATCTCTATTTGCAACAGTGCCGCTGTTTTTTAGTTGAGCCTTTTTTTGTCAATTGAATTGTTTTAAGTTCAAACATGATGAAGTTTATGAATTAAAATTTACTTCAACATATCATATTTATCTACTTAAAGAATAGTACTCTAACTTATTGAAATCAGGTGAATGTAAGGCATATATGAAGTTATTGTTTAGTACACTTCGTTTAACATAATATACATTATACGAAATATAGCTGTAACTCCAAAATAGAAATGTCCGGTTTCTCCAAAGTAAAAATGTCCGCTTTTAGAATATGCACTTTTGCAATTTCCTTAGCGGACGGTTTGATATGTTGGTGTCTATGTCGGATAAAGAACTTAAACGATTGTCGGTCTTGCAGGAAATCTGCGATCAACGCATAACTCAATCCCAGGCTGCTCAGCTACTTCATATTTCAGAACGTCAGATCAGACGCTTACTGCAGAAATACAAAGCCCAAGGTCCAGTTGCATTAGCCCATGCCGGTCGTGGCCAAATCAGCAATTCCAAACTTCCTGAAGAAATCAGACTCAAGTGCCTCAATATTGTTTCTGACCAACTCCATGGTTTCGGACCCACTTTAGCGCATGAAAAGCTCACCACCGTACATGGATTCGATCTTTCAGTAGAAACCCTACGTTCTTGGATGATTGCAGCTGACTTATGGATGCCTCGATCCAAACGCCTGAAACGCCCGTATCAGCCTCGTTACAACCGGGATTGCTTTGGTGAACTGATCCAAATTGATGGCTCACACCATGACTGGTTCGAAGGACGCGCTGCTAAATGCTGCCTACTGGTGTTCATTGATGATGCCACAGGCAAATTGCAGCATTTACGCTTCTGTGAATCAGAATCAGCTTTTGACTATATGATTTCGACACGTTTATATGTCGAACAGCACGGTAAGCCTTTAGCGTTTTACAGCGACAAACATTCAGTCTTTAGAGTGAATCAAAGCAGCAAGAAAGATACCAAGATTACCCAGTTTGGACGTGTACTCAACACCCTGAATATCGATATCATCTTCGCCAATTCACCGCAGGCCAAAGGCCGTGTGGAACGTGCTAACAGAACCCTTCAGGACCGTCTGATCAAAGAAATGCGCCTGAAAGGCATCTGTTCGATTGAGCAAGCTAATGTCTGGCTACCCTGCTTCATTAAGAATCTACATCGGCCTATCACTGAAACAGCCGAAGAGTTAGATGATATTTTTACTTGGCGTGAACCCCGCAGAGTCACGAATAGTCTGACGATTACTTATGATAAATGCGTATATCTCCTGGAAAAGACCGAAGAAAATCAAAGGTTGATCGGTAAGTATCTTGAGTTCCTGGAATACCCGGATGGTACTGTAGCTATCATGCATCAAGGTAGAAAGATCAATTACAGCATCTTTGATAAATTAAGTCAGCTCAACCAGCGAGAGATCGTCGAGAATAAACGTTTGGGTTCAGTCTTGTTTCATATCCAGCAACAGCATGAAGAATTAAAACAGCAAAACAAACGCAATCGTTCTCAATCTATGCCAAGAAGACGTGCACAGAAAACAGCAATTCAACAACGAAATCTAAATCCTGTGCTTGACTTGGAAATGTCCGTATAGGACATTTCTATTTGGTTAGTAGGTAGGACATTTCTACTTGGGAATAACAATAGCATATTAAATAAAAGCCATCCTGTAGATGGCTCTTATTCCTTTAATGACCACTTAAATCACTTCAAACTCAATACGACGGTTCTTTTTACGACCCTCAGCTGTTGAGTTGTCTGCCACAGGTTTGTTGGCGCCTAAACCTTCCACACTCAAACTATCTGCAGGAATATTTTTGCCAATCAAATAATCTTTTACCGCCTGTGCACGCTCTTTACTTAAGATCAGGTTTTTATTGGCATCACCAGAGCTATCAGTATGGCCAATAATTTTCACCTGCTTGCCACCAACCTTATTTAAGGCAATCGCCATCTCATCAAGAATTTTTGTCCCAGATGCGGCTAAAACCGCACTGCCAGATTCAAATTCAATAATCCGGTTTTTCAAGGCATCATCAATAATTTTCTGTTCGGCCTGATTTACAGATAACTGTGCATTAAAACGATATGGCGCCTGTACCAAGCCCTGAAAAGCATTTGTGGTTGGCTGGATATCATTTTGATTGGACATTTTTCCATTTAAATCAATTTGCGTACCGCGTACCGACAATTGACCCTGCTTCACTTTTTTTAGGTCTGGCGTGATCATTCGTGTGACCGATTCGCTCCAGCCATTGGGTGCAGCAACCGATTTAACCTGAATTTTATCAATGACTTGGTCCGCACCATACACACTGTGCATTTTAGTCAGGATGGCCTGTTTGCTGGCTTCATTCGGGACCACGCCTTCAACTACAATCGGCTGTGCACATACCCAGCTACTAACACTGAACAAGAGTACAGACAGCCATTGTTTTTTATATGTATTTAATTGATTTTTAATCATTTTATCCATCTATAAAAGTCTGTCTAAAGAGTTTGATTCCCTGGCTTAAGCTAAGCTGGCGTTCACATAAAGCCTGTTCCAACGCCGCCAAACCTGCATTTTGCTCCAGATACGGATCAATCCAGCTGGCATTGACCAATGAGACCCAATGTGAACTGTCCAGGTTTTGGGTGAAAATTTCGCTTAAAGCCTGAATATCTGCGCCATGAAAGCCAAAAATCAGCAAGGGTTTGTCATAATGCAGTAAACCGACCAGCAATTCTGTGTTCTGATTGGCGACAAAACGGCTAATCAGACTGACCCAAAATGCTGCAATTTCATAGCAATAGGCATGATTATTAATCGGTAAAATCAGGACTTTATTTAATTTACTGGTGCCTTGATGGATCACCGGTTGCAGCAATAATCCCAGTCCAATCATGCTTTGTGCCAGCTCATAGGTGCTGATTTTCATCAACTGGGCAAAAGAATGTGTCGTATGATGTTCATAAAATGCTGCACTTTCATGCACATCAAACACCTGAATCTGGTTATTCAGTTTAGCCAGCTTGTCCAGCAAAATCTCAGGATCACGAATCGACTTGAGCACCCGGTTTTTCTGAAACAGATCAATCAGGGTCTGCTTATAGCGATACGGTGCGTACAGCAAATGCTCCAGGGGGACATCTACATCTAACAGATGGCTCAGTACCATCGGAAACTGTCGTCCCGAACTGTCTTCGCTGGCAATTAAGTTGGCCACCAGAAATTTATATTCCTGCGGATTGGCAATGAAAAAATCTAGCGATGGCAACTGCGTATAGCGGCTTTGAAACTCTGGAGATTGCATCGCTTTTTCCAGCGCCTCAGTAATCCACTGATCCAGTACCTGAATCAGTGAAGATTGGCCTTTGGTTTTCAAAAAATCGCCTCGGGCCGGACATTTACCATAATAAAATGGCAGGGTTTTCAGCTCATTCATCCCTGCTCTCCCACTCGCCTGTTCTGGCTGATCATGGCTGTACTCCTTCAATTCCTTTTAAAGGCGATGTGCTATTGGTGCGTGCAGTGGCAGGTGTCGGTGCTGTTTGCGCAGCCACGACACGTACCGATTTATTGGTAACCACCTGATCAACCAGCTGTAAACCCGCATAGCCACGGCTTGAGCCAATATTACCCGAGTTGCCGCTAATCAGTCGGAAGTTCAGTTTCACCGCAATATTCGGGTCCTGCTTGCTTTTCCAGACCATTTCAAAGCTGCCGCCTTGCTGGGTACGCTGAGCCGTGTCAATCAGACGGTTAATGCCGTACTCACCCGGTTCATCAAAGACGGTATGGGTTTTACCTTCTAAATCCACCGCTGTAATACGCGCACCCGGAATCGCACCCGGATTTGGCCAGACGAAATTCACCCATTGCTGAATGCCATTTTCATAAACCATACGCTGCCCATCAATATCAATGGTATAGGCCAGTAATTGCGGATTCTGTAATGGATAGAACTGGAAGTTGGACTGATTCACCGGTGCTTGCGCCGCGGTTTGAGACAATTCACCTGTCGCCATGCCATTGCTAGGCGCGACATAGCTCTGGAAATTCATCACAAATTGCGGGTTCAGGCTGATACCTAAATCTTTCCAGGTTTTTGAGGTTAAGGTATAGCCACGACGGATCACCAGCGGATCTAAATACTCTTTCACAAAACGGGCGATACTGCCATTTTCACCAAAAATCTGGCTAATTTCATTGCTGGTCGCCTGTAAGGTCGCAGAGGAATTAAATGGATATTTTTTGCTTAAATTGGCGCTAAATGGCTGATAAGCCTGCATGGTCCAGAGTTTATTGATCTCATCCTGCGCCGGAATTAACAGGCTTTCAAATGAATGCGTTAATGGACTGATCAACAGTTTTTGTAATAGCTGCTGGTCACGTTCATTTAAGCCCACCGTCATCTTCTCATCGACCAGTTTCTGGGTACTGTTAAACACCGAACTTTGATCATTGATGGTCTGTTTCACCAAGGTCATGGCCGATGGACCAATATCGCCCGCACTTTTCAGGTCATTGAACTTGCTGCGCACCTGAGCAATCGCTTGCATATACTCATCCAGTAAAGACTTGTTCTGCTGGTCATCACGCTTACGTACCAGCTGATAGAACATCTGGAATTCTTTGGAAATTGGTCCTTGTGCTCTGGCTACGGCCTGTTCCGCCATTTTCGCTTTATCGCGGTTCAACACTTTACGTTTAAACCAGGCAATAAAACCTTTTTGCGGTGCGGCTAGTTCTGCCTGAACCACCGGATTATCCCACGAGGTTTCCTGTGCAATCCGGGTAATCATCTGACGGATTGGTGAATTTTCCGGTTCGCCCAGTTTTTCAATATTCTGAGCAGACTGTTTAAATTCCTTGCCCTTGGCATAGTGCACACCAGCCAGGAATTTACGCCATTCAGCAATATATTCCTGCTTGTACAGATCGGTCAGCTGTTTACGGATCTGATCCGGGCTGCCGCTAAAGGTCAGGTCATCGGACTGGGTACTGTTTAACACCCAGTCTTTAGAATCTGTTGGCCGGTTGGAAACTTCATCAATGGCGGTTTCGACGTATTCTGCCCAGGCTTTTTGGGTAAATACACCCGGTAAGGCATAACTGCCCAGCACCACTGCCTGATTGTTCTCACCGACCATCTGTTTGACGGTTAAAGCCGGGAAACGTACCGCTGCACGCATTTTAATTTCGTTATAAACCCGATCACGTGCTGGCATGCCGCGAACAACAGACAATAACACCTGACGTGACTGATCAACCACCAAGGTATCCGCTTCCAGATTTGGGAATTTGGCATCATTGGCCAGGGTCATGGCATAAGATAAAATCTGCTCGGCATCTTTCAGCATTTGGCCGCGCGCCAAATTCCCCCGGTTGGCATCTAACCACGGACGCCAGAAACGCGTGACCTGATCACTTAAATGACCAGCTTCACGATATTCCGGATTGCTCATCATCAAGTAGGCTTTCAGTGCATTGTACGCATCTTGCGGATTACTGTCCGATGGCTCCAGATATTTCTGCTGATTGGCCACCTGCTTGATTTCCACATTGGCATGATTGGCCTTCAGGGTTTCTTCATTGGCTTTTACCCGTTGCAGATACTGTGCCATGTTTTGCTGTGCCGGCTGCAGCACAATCTGCTGCACGCCTTGCAAATATTCAGTCTTCAGCTTTTCACGCAGCTCATTGCCCTGGTATAAACCAAAGCCAAATTTTAATGGACGATCTTCAGCAAAACTGTCCAGCTGTGACATACGGTTTTGCAGAATCAGCAAGGCTTCAAGCTGTCCGGCCAGTTCGGTGCCAGAGCGCTGCTCAATCTGCACCACTTTATTCAGGTCTTGCTGCACCTCGGCAATTAACTGCTGGTTATTGCGATACGACCAGACCCACAGTCCCAGAATAATCGACACACCAAACAATGCGGCAATAAAGCCAACATAACGCTGGCGTTTACGCAGTGGATTAATATGCTGTTTGACCAGATTCTTGTCTTTCAGAATCACATCGGAAAACAGCCCTTTCAGGAAGTAACCATGGTTTTGTGAAACCGAACGGGTCGGCACACCATGTTCACTGTTGGGAATCTTGGTCAGTAAAAAGTCCTGTGCAATCTGCTCGGTCATCGGGCTTTCAATGGTGCCTTCCTGTAAGGCACTGGTGAAATAGAAGCCACGGAATACCGGTTTAAACTGGTACGGATTATCTTCAAACAAGGTACCAATAAAGGTTTTCAGCGCTGGCTTTAAGCTCTTGAACTCCAGCGGGAAAGTCATGACACTTGGGGAAATATTCTGTGAATGGCGGCGACTTAAATGGGTGGTGCTCACGCCTTTTAAACCGTCATATAAAATGCCGTAATGCTTTTCAAACAACTCGACCGCATTTTGAGAAGATTCCGCATCATAGGGCAAGGTTGCACCCCAGACCTGATCAAACTCATTCACTTCATAACATTCAAAGAATTCGGTAAAGCCGGCAATCAGGTCCATTTTGGAAAACACCAGATACACCGGAGGATAAATTTCCAGACGCTCGGTTAAATCCTGAATCCGGGCACGTAAATTCTTGGCCAGTTTAATTGATTTTTCCGGACTCTGGCTGACCAGCTCGGCAATGCTGACAATTACAATCAGGCCATTAATTGGCGCTTGAGAACGGTTTTTCTTCAGCAAACCTAAAAAACCGAGCCATTCAGAATGATCTTCGGAATAGACCGAATAACGCCCGGCTGTATCCAGCAATACCCCTTCGGTGGAAAAGAACCAGTCACAGTTACGGGTACCGCTTAAACCGGCAGACACCATTTTCTGATGACTTTCTTCAAAGGGAAATTTCAGACCGGAGTTATAAATCGCCGAACTTTTTCCGGCGGCCGGGTTACCAATCACCATATACCACGGCAATTCATATAAGGCCGCATTGCCCTTTTTATCGCCCAGTTTAGACTTGCGGATCAGCTGAATCGATTCTTTCATTTGTTGTTGAATCAGCTGTAATTCTTCTTTATCTTTCTGCTTGCCGTATTCAGCTTCGGTGTCTTTACTGATGGCTTCGGCCAGCTCTTCGCCCTGCTTTTCATGACGATAACGCTGGATCAAGGCATAAATCCCGTATCCGACCACACCCAGAATATACACTGCCATTAGCGCCCAGAATAGATTGCGCGGAATGGTGTTATAAGATGCTATGAGTGCCACAAAAATAGACAGTGCAATAATCGCTTTCGGATTAGTCACATACTGCCAGACATAGCCTAAAATGGTATAAAACATACTGTTCTCGTTGTTCTAAAATTCGCGCGATACTGCAACATCAGCCCTGTGGGGTTTCATGGGAAACCGGCATAAAAAGTACGTGGGTGGCCGGATGTTCGGTACTGTAAATCATGGAAATAATTCCCTCTGGAAGATGCATGCCCAACATGAAAGAAAACACTTTCGATAAGTGCTGGGTATGACCAATACTTTGTTTTGTATATAAAAAATGATGAGTTTCGATTTGAGACTCAGCAAAACTCTGTTCAATCTGCTTCACGACTTTAATCTGGGTCGGATCATCCGGCATCAGCACAAAAGGCTGTTCCTGATCGAATTGCGCCAGTTCTGTCATCTGATGCTGCTGCAGGTAATGGGCAATATTTTTTTCATTCAACACCAGCTGCAGCATTTTGAATGGTTCTAACTGGTTAATCTGCACCGCGGTGGAGGCCACAATACAGCTAGAGACAAATTCAGCCGGTAAATAATGGTCGGTCAGCCAGGTTTTTTCATCAATCACGTCCTGATCAATTTCAGAATCGACCAGCACAATTAGTGATACGTCTTCGGTTTGTGCTGCGGTCTGTTCCAGCAATTCAAACCAGTCCTGATAGGCATTTTTACTGCCCCAGTAATGATGCTCGATATGAATCTGCTCCGGAATCACCTGAAAATCCTGGATAAACTCCATGATCATCTGCTGGCTGTCCATTTCATTCCACAAATGCAGCAAATCTTCTGCCAGCACCACATGAATATTAATCCGGTTTAAACGCATAACAGGTTGCACCGGCTCAGGTTCAAGGCTGTCATCTTCCTGATGGTTGGGATCAATCCAACCCGGATGCATACGGTACTGATAGGCCAGCTCGCTGTCATAGAACAGTGCCGACTGTTTTAAATGTTCGGCAATTTGCATCAGTACATCGCTGTGCTGAACCAGCTGCTGCTGGACCAGCCGGCGCATACGTAAACTGCGCTGGCTGTCAACGCTATATTCATCTGCATCGTCGTCCAGCTCAATTTCATCATCCAGGTCTTTAATCCGATAGGACAGAATTGGCAAGCCGTAGGCATTTAACAGCTGATGATCCAGCTCCGGACTGGTGAAATTTTTTAATTCTTCAACAATCTGTTCATTTTCACCAAAGGCATGCTGGCTATAACCACTGTACAGGTTCAGCGCCACCGTTCTGACCGGCTCCACTTTTTCTTCAGGAATCTGTTGCTGGGCAAGTGCCGCCTGCTCCTGCTGCTGTTTTTGTTCTTCCTGACGTTTTTTATAACGCTGGACTGCGCTATAAATGATGAAAGGTGACGTCAGCAGCAGCGTAATCGCCAAAGGCAAAAACACAAAAAATGCCAGCATATCTGCCGTATCGGGATCATGCTGAATATCGCGCCAGTAAAAGATAATGGCGGTGCTGACCAGAATAAAAATACTGACAAAAGTGCCAATGATCCACTTGATCATCTTTGATCCCCCAACAGCGGATAACAGCTATCACGATTATCTGCCCGTGCCTGTGGCATTAAAAAAGCCCCTTGCCCTAGCCCCGCATGATGACTGGAGTTCAGACACAAAGGCTGAATGTCTTCTTTGCTCAGCACCAAACGCAAGTCAACCATTAGAGTCGGACTGCACCAAGTCTGTAAGAGTTTTTTCAGTTTAATACTGGCTGGCTGTCCCGGTAAAAACTCCTGATATTGCTGCCGGTTTAAAGGCCCGACTTCAATTTCAATCTTGCCATCAATCTGGCGGATAGTTTCCCCACAAAAGGTATTTACTCCAAGCAAGGCCGGATTGCTGCCGCCTAAACAGGTTTTATGCGCATCATCCAGTTTGAATTTTTCTTCAATAAATTCATGTACAGTAAAATCGGTTTTGAAAATACAGTTCAGCACGGTTTTTAAGGCATGTGCGGTGTTGTTCTGGCCCTGCATCAGGCCTGAAAATTCTGCAAAATAATGATCCATCTCATCCTGTTCATGTTGTGAACGGATGTAACCATTGAGCGCATGCAGAATATCCAGATAATGATTGTCGTGTTCGACCTCATAACGTACCGGCAAGTTATAAGCCAAGCTGGCTTCAATATATTGGCCGGTCAGTTTGTTATTAAACAAACTGAGGAACTGCACGGTTTCTTCACGCTGGATACGTGGACTCTGGCGGATGCGCTGGGTATAGGTATACGGTAAGGCCCCCTGAATGCCGGTGAGTCCCACCATTAAATTGGTCAGCTGAATCTGATCATCTTCAACCGCCAACGTTTCAATTTCTGCCGCCGGAAAGTTCAGATTGAGCGAGGTCTGAAACTGAAAGCCCTTTTTCCAGTCGGCCTGTTTTGCCTGTTCAGGTGCATGACGCAGCAGCCGCGTGGCCTGAATAAACTCATATGCCGTCGGCTGTTCAACCAGATCTGCAATTACAGAAGTTTCTTGCCACCAACGTTCTGCACGCATTGGTATAACTCCTGTAAGCTGTTGGCATCACGCACCACCACATCCACAAAGCTGTTCATCTGAACTTTTAAGTTAAAGATATGACTGAGCAAGGTACTGAAAATATAAAGGCTATGGCCACGAAATACCTGTGGATCAATATCCAGATGCACTTTCAGACCACGGACAAATAAAGGAAAGGGTTTAGCTTCGACCATTTTCTGGGTTAACGAAAACTCGACCGCTTTAATTGAGTCAATAATTAAATGATTTTCTTTAGATTTTGGTAGGTTATAAAGTTCAAGCAGCTCTTTGATATGACTGATCGCATCGCCTTTCATCAAAGACAAGGTGTTTAAGGATAAATGCGAGATCACCCGCCATTGTTCCATTTTATTCTGCTCAAAATAATACGGCTTATTCGGACGCTTCAGTACCAGAGCGCGCCGTGCCAGACTGCTGTCATTCAGATTTAAAATATTATTGGCTTGGCTTAAAGCCTCATGTGGCAAGTCACGGTTTGAGCAAAGCAGTTTGGCGCTGATAAAATCCGACTTGGTGTGCTGCGGTTGTAATTGCTTTGACAATACACTGTAGCCCGTTTCCACAAAACGGTTATGCAGCTGCTTGGCATTTAGGGCGTAATAAAACTGAATATCTTCATGCCGATAATGACTCATGGCAAAAAATGGATAAACCGGAAAAACCACCTGATCCTGATTGGTTTTTTCCCGGATCATGTTCATTTCCTGAATGCTGTACATCTGATAAAACTCAGGATGATGCGCATCGGTCACCAGTGGATATTCCAGCTGCTTGTGATCAATTTTTTGCGGTTCGGCCTGCTTCTCAAACAGGTTCACCACCGGTGTGGCAAATAATTTAAAGTTAGCCACGTTCAGTTCGGAATAATTGCGAATCACCATCTGATCATTCAGGTTCAGTTTCAGATGAATCAGCAATTCAAACTGGCTCTGCTCTTCAAGATAACACAGAAAATCCAGATTCAGACTCAGGAAATTAAACTTTTCCGGAAAGCAGAAATATTCCAGCAATAATCGGTAGGCATGATGGGTATGCTCATCTAGCGGCAGTACACTCTCCTGCTCATGCATGCCCATCAGCTGAAACGGATTAGCAATCTGAATTTGGCGCTGGCCAATTTTTAATGAAAATCCGGTACTGGGACTGAAAATACCATCGAGTACCTGAAGCGGAAAATTGGAAATCGCATCAAGATAAATTGGCAACTGCTGTTGTTGCAGCAATGCGTGTGCCTGATTAAAAATTTCAAAACCCAGACTTAAGGTTGCATTCTGGTTCAAGTGCATATGCGCACTCGGATTGCTCTTGAATTCCAGCTTGTTGAGCTGAATTGGCAATAAATTCACAGTGTGTGTGCTGGAAAACTCGCACTGAACGCCTTTGAAACTTCTGGATTTTAACGCCGTGCCTTTGGGAATTGTATGTGCTTCGGTCAGCTGTTTAATTTTATTGAGATCTTCAAAGCTGACCACAGAACAGGCCGGAAATGGCTTTAGGTACTGTGGAAACATGACCTCAAACAAGGCACGGGTAAAAATGTCGTAGCTGTCTGCCAGTTTTTTATCAATACGTGCGGCTATTAGTGAAAATGCCTGAATTAAACGCTCAATATGCGGGTCATCAATCTGTTCCTGATTTAAAGACAGACGCTGCGCGATTTTAGGATATTTCTGGGAAAATTCACGAGATTGCTGGCCGAATTCTTGCAGCTGTTTTTCGTAATAAGGTAACAAGTCTTCAATCACAGGAATCCCACTTATGCACGTGCCGAAATAACATATTGTTGTGTTGTTGGTTTTAATAAAGCATCAAAAATCACAGGTTCATATAAAGGATGAATATTGATATAGGCCTGAATACTCAAGCACAAAGCCCCCATATCCTGTTCATCTAATAACATTTCAACTTTAATCTGTCTTAAACGCGGTTCATGTGCCGCGATGGATTGTGCAATAGACTGGCAGATTTTATCGCGGTCACTTGGATTAGCGGTCGATAAGCCGACAAAATCAATAATCCCAAACTGCATAATGGACTTTTTAACCAGTGGAAAATCATCAATCTGTTCATGCAAAGATGCCATGCGGCTATTGAGCAGGTCTTCCAGATCTGCAGCGACAGATTCGCGAAGTTCCTGTAATGACAACCCCTTTAAATGATAATCTTCTGTAGTTAAAAGCCGGTCAAATAATGTAGTTCTAAAACCGTACGGATAAAGCTGGTCTAAATTCATGTATTACTAATTAAGCATAAAATCAGGTAGAGGCTGGCATAGCGCCAGCCTCCCGTGGTCATACAAATTAAGCAGCATAAGATGCTGTGTTATTTGAAAGTGACCATTTTTTAGTAACTGCACCTTTTTGGGTACCGTTAATGTCTTGCTGGTTATAAGTCCACTCGACTGCGGCATATTTCAAACCGAATGATTCAGTTGGAACACCTTCTTCATTCACAGTTGGCGTTACGCTTGAAACCAGTACATGTTTCAGTTTGATTTGCAGGTACTTGATACGCTTGTCACCGTTAGCACGATAGAAATCGATCTGTACTTCATCGAAGGTATAACCCGCAGAACATGCTTCCCAAAGTTTTGGACTGGTTGCATCCAAATCTTTAACAAAAACCATGTCTGAGTGTTCTACACGCTCAGCAGTATGACCACCTACACTTGAAGAAGTCGCTGATTTAGGCTGACGGATATTGTGCGCCCAAGAATTTACTTCTAGCCAATCTTTGTGCTCTGCATCACGCGATTCGCCATCAACTTTATACTTCCCTCGAAACTGTACGTAGATATCTTTCATTTTATAAATTTTCCTGTTTTAGTTAAAAGTTATTATAAGTTGCCTCAATTTGAGGACTGAGGTAACTCAGTAACAAGTCGCAAAGAAACCGACAACTCGTCCAACTGGAAATGCGGTCTTAAGAAAACCACAGACTTGTAGTGTCCCGGCTGAGCAGGATTTTCTACAACCTTTACCGATGCTTCACGAAGCGGATATTGTGCTTTCGCTTCCTGAGAGGCACCGTCGTCAAGCAAGACGTATTGCGATAACCAGTCATTTAAAAAGGCTTCAACATTGCCAGCAGAGGCAAAGCTGCCGACCTTGTCGCGCATCATGGCTTTTAAATAATGGGCAATACGCGAAACCGCCATAATATATTGAATCTGGCTAGATAAGGCCGAGTTGGCATTGGCGCTATCGCTGTCGTATTTCTTCGGTTTTTGTGCAGATTGCGCACCAAAGAACGCCGCGTAGTCAGTATTTTTACAATGTACCAGTGGAATGAAGCCTAAATCGCTTAATTCTTTTTCACGACGGTCAGTAATGGCTATTTCAGTTGGACACTTGAAGACCACTTCGCCATCGCTGGTTTTAAAGGTATGGACCGGCAGGCCTTCGACCAGACCACCACCTTCAACGCCACGAATTGCCGCACACCAGCCATGCATATCAAAGGCATTGGTTAAACGGGTACCAAAGGCATACGCCGCATTCATCCATAAATATTCATCATGGTTTTGGCCCGACACTTCTTCAATAAAGTTAAAGCCTTCAGTGGCTGCACCATCTTTCGGATGGAACGGTAAACGGCCCAATACACGCGGCATGGTCAATGCGACATAACGTGAATCTTCGCTGTCACGAAATGAACGCCACTGTACATATTCTGCAGTTTCGAAAATCTTGGATACATCACGTGGACGGTCAATATCGGTAAACGATTCCAGCCCCAGAATGCTCGGACTTGCCGCAGAAATAAATGGTGCATGCGATGCCGCAGCCACGTGCGAAATCTGCTCCAGCAGATACATATCTGAAGGCGTACGGTCAAATTCGAAGTCACCAATTAAAGTCGCATACGGTGCACCACCAAATGAACCATACTCTTCTTCATAAATTTTCTTGAACAAGGTACTCTGATCAAAATCAGTCGCGCCCTGGAAATCTTTGACCAGTTCTTTTTTGGTCGTATTCAGCATGCGGATTTTAATCAGCGGATTCGACGGTGTTTCCTGACAGAAATAATATAAACCGCGCCAGGTCGATTCAATTTTCTGGAACTGCTCATGATGCATGATTTTGCTGAGCTGGGCAGAAATCAGCGCATCAATTTCAGCAATACGCTTGTCAATCGACAAAGTCATGTTTTCAGAAACAGTGATTGTGCCGGCCATGACTTCTTTGGCCAGTTCGCCAATCAGGCTTTTGGCACGGTCATGTTCTTCTTCATTGCGGGCAATCCGGCTTTGCTCGACAATCGAGTCCAGCAAAGTCAGTTCTTCTGCAGTCTGGGTTTGCGCCTGAACGGCCTGAGCATTAGTCATGATCGGCCTCCGCGCTTAATTTACGAATCTGGTCGGTATTTTTTAATACTTCATCCAGCAGATCTTCCAGACGTTCGCTATTGGAAATCTTGTTACGCAAATCGGTTAAACGCTCACGTGCTTCGACCAGTTTACGCAGCGGATCAACCTGTTGCACCACGCTTTCCGGACGGAAATCTTCCATGGAAGTGAAGGTCAGATCCACCGACATGCGACCGCCCTCTTCAGTTAAGGTATTTTCCACATCGAATGCTGCGCGTGGCGCCAAAGATTCCATCACCTCATCAATGTTATCCAGGTCAACATTAATGAATTTTTTATCTTTTAATTTGGTCTTTTCCAGTTCAGAAGCAGCAGAGAAATCCCCCAACACCCCCACCACAAAAGGCAATTCTTTCACTTCTTTGCCATCACCCACTTCAACATCGTAAGTCAGTTGAACACGTGGAGGACGAATGCGCTGAAGTTTCTTTTGTACACTTTCACGTTTAGCCATAATACAGTGATCCTGTTTTATTATTTTCGTAGCGATTCAAATGGATTATTTGAAGCCGCTGGTTTTGCTGCCGGAGCAGTTGTTCTTGTTGCAGTTGCTGCCTTGGTCGATGCGGTACGTGTGGTTTTAGCACGACTTGCATTACTGCTTGCTTTACGTGCTGCAGCACGTTGGGCTGCAGCTTTTTTGGCAAGCGATGCATTGGTAATGGCCTTGGCAGAACTGGTATCCGGAGCAGGCACTGAAGCGCGGATAGTATCCGATAATTCCTTGGCCGCTGGATAGGTCACTTCGTCAGATAAAAAGCGCATTTGCTCGGTACGCATATAGTTTAAGGCATTTTTGGCAATCGAAACGCCTGCTAAAAAGTGCGCATCAGTCAGGTCTGGATGGCGTACGCCCTGGTTTTCCAGCTGTTCTACCAGCTGCAGGGTCTTCATATTTTTACCAAGTTCCTGAAAACGTTTTGCGGCTTGAACTTGCAGTTCTTGTTTCACCTCTTGATTTTTTTTATTTTCTTTGGCACACACTTGCTGATAAATCCCCAACAATGCCTGATCAGTTTCTCCCTTAACCAGCGGATAATCCTTGATACAGCCTCGTTTTAGCTCAATCTGCTCATCTGCATAAGCAATTGGGGTGGCACAAAGTGTCGCCATTAGGGGAAAAAGAAGAATACTTTTTTTCAAAACGAGCCTCTAATTTCTAAATTCATTTATAGTGAATGGGTGTATTTGAAAACTGAACACGAACAATTTTTATCAAAAAAAAACATCGCGCAAATTTAACAAAAAATAAACTTCTGGCGTCAAGACAAATTCTGCCAACTATCGACAATAATTGTCATATTTTTGTTTCCGGTAAAATTATTTTTGTCTTATTTGTTTTCATTTTTGAAAAAATTTTAGGTAGAATACTACAACCCTAATATTTATATCAATATAAATTATTGATATGTAAGTAAAATTTATTTTATTTACTGAAAACGATGTTCAGCCCATGGTCGCTACTTTAACCCATTTGGACTGGAATTATAACTAGAGCGTGTTATGAATAATTTAAAAATTTTGATTAATAAACTATCAAGTCATGCCAGAACAGCCTTAGAAAAGTCTGCCAATGCCTGTATTAATCAGCAGAACTACGAAATTGAAATAGAACACTTTTTCCTAGAATTATTAACCCAAGACCATAAAAATGACCTGAGTCTCCTTCTCGATAAATATAAAATTTTAAAAGATGATCTCATTCATGATTTAAAAGAAAGTGTCAGTCACCTGCCAAAGGGTAATTCTCGTACACCTATCTTTGCAAAATCTATCATTCGTCTGTTAGAGCAAGCCTGGTTATTAGCCTCGGCCGAGCAAAATCCGCAAATTCGTAGCGGTCACTTACTGGTTGCTTTGCTAACCGCACCTGATCTTTATCAGATTGCGGTGCGTGCTTCGAGCCTGTTTGACCTGTTCCCAATTGACACCATGAAGCACAAATTCTTAGATGTATGTGTCAAAAGTGTCGAAAATGAAAACGCTACTGTCCCGGAAACGGCTGAAACTGAAAGCGTCACAGCTATCGAGCCTGCACCAAATAGCAAAAAAACACCTGCGCTGGATCAATACACCATTAACCTGACTGAAAAAGCCAGAACGGGCGCAATTGATCCGGTGATTGGCCGTGAATTTGAAATCCGTCTGATGCTGGACATTTTAATGCGTCGCCGTCAGAACAATCCGATTTTAACGGGTGAACCGGGTGTCGGAAAAACTGCGGTGGTAGAAGGTTTGGCACTTAAGATTGCCAATAATCAGGTGCCGGATGCGCTGAAGAACGTGCATCTGCATGTGCTGGATATGGGGCTATTACAGGCCGGTGCCAGTGTTAAAGGTGAATTTGAAAACCGCTTAAAACAGGTGATTCAGGAAGTTCAGGCGTCAACCCATCCGATTATCCTGTTTATTGATGAAGCGCATACCTTAATTGGTGCTGGTGGACAGGCCGGTCAAAATGATGCCGCCAACCTGCTAAAACCGGCACTGGCTCGTGGTGAGTTACGTACCATCGCGGCCACCACCTGGGCGGAATATAAACAGTATTTTGAAAAAGATGCCGCGCTCAGCCGCCGTTTCCAGGTGGTCAAAGTTGAAGAACCAACTGAAGAAGTCGCAATTGATATGCTGCGCGCCATGATTCCGGTGATGGCCAATCACTTTAAACTGAATATTGATGATGAAGCGATTGTCACGGCTGTGCATGCCTCACATCGTTATATCAGTGGTCGCCAACTCCCGGATAAAGCGATTAGTGTATTAGATACCGCCGCTGCACGTGTGGCACTGACCCAAAATTCCCAGCCGGTAAAACTTGATCAGCTACAGGCGCAGCTGCACAATTTAACACTTGAACGCGAAATTGTTGAAAAAGAACATGCACACTTCCCGATTCATCATGAACGTTTAGACGGTTTAAATCAGAAAATTACTGCTCTTGAGCAGGAAATTGCCGATACACAACAGCAATGGCAACAAGAACTGGAACTGGTTCAGCAGATTCAGACGCTAGAACAGCAGACCGAAGCCGATGAAACCAGCCAGACCCAGATGCAGCAGTTACGCAGCCAGTTGCAGCAACTGCAAGGTCAACATCCGCTGGTATTTGAACGCGTCAATGCCCAGATTATTAATGAAATTATCTCGGACTGGACCGGTATTCCTGTCGGAAAAATGATTAATGATGAAATCAAGCAGGTTCTGACCTTAGAAGATAAACTTTCTGAGCGTGTTATGGGGCAAGACTATGCCCTGCATCAACTGGTGCAAGGTATTAAAACCTCAAAAGCCAAGTTGGAAGATCCAAACAAACCGCAAGGCATGTTCCTGCTGGTCGGCCCAAGTGGGGTTGGTAAAACTGAAACTGCCCTGGCCTTGGCCAATGAGTTATACGGTGGTGAATCGCATCTGATTACCATCAACATGTCGGAATATCAGGAAGCGCATACGGTTTCATCTTTAAAAGGTGCGCCGCCGGGTTATGTGGGTTATGGTCAAGGCGGTGTGCTGACGGAAGCCGTACGTCGTAATCCGTATAGCGTGGTCCTGCTCGATGAAATTGAAAAAGCGCATAGTGATGTGCAGGAACTGTTCTATCAGGTGTTTGATAAAGGCATGCTCGAAGATGGTGAAGGTCGCCTGATTGACTTTAAAAATACCACCATCCTGCTGACCTCTAACGCCGGTTCCGGCGCCATCATGCAAAGTTGCCTGCCGCTGCCGGTAGATGAATGGCCAAGCGCAGAACAGCTGATTGAAAAGCTGAAACCAAGTTTGTACAAGCAGTTCAAACCGGCCTTTTTAGGACGTATGCGGATTGTGCCGTATTACCCATTGCATGATGATTTACTGGTGCAAATTATCCAGCACAAACTCGGTAAAATTACCGCGCGTCTGGAACAGCAGTACCAGACCAAAGTCAGCTATTCCGACGATTTAATCGAATTACTGCTGAGTCGCTGTACCGAAGTCGATAGTGGTGCACGTAATGTCGACAATATTCTGAATTCTTCGGTGCTTCCGGCCTTGGCGACAGAAATCCTGATGGCACTGGCCGAGCAAAAAATTCCGCAACTGATTCATATTGATGTCAAAGACGATGAAATCATCTATCAGCTCGATCCGGAACAAAAAACGGCCAAAAAACGAAGCAGTAAAAAAGCAAAGATGACTGAAGCGTAATCAAGGATTCAGAACAGCAATGAGCCTCAACCTCGATGTATTGTTACACCCCATTTCTGCCGAACAGCCTTGTGGAGAAGACTATTCTTTTTCCAATGAGTTTCATGCCATTAAAAAGGCCAAAACTCAGGATGATCCGCTTCTCGATCAGGGCGATTGGGTCTCCGAACCCAAACAGGCCGACTGGGGTTTTGTACATAGCAAATCGACTGAATTACTGGAAAGTAAAACCAAGGATATCCGTTTATATGGCTGGCTGCTGGAAGCATGGAGCAATTTGTATGGCTTTGAAGGCATTGCTCAAGCCATACAACTTAGCCATCGCAGCTTGAATGAATACTGGTTGCAGCTGCATCCGGAAATTGAAGATGATGATCTGGATCAGCGTATTGGTTTATTGCAAGGTTTAATCAACCAGATTCCGGTGCTGATTAAAACCGTGCCGATTGTGACTGCACCGCACCTGAGCCTGCGTGATTATGACAATTTTCTGTATCAGGACAATTTGCGTCGCAAGCAAAGTGAAGATTCATCTGATCAATCAGCTGCGCCACAGCTGGAACAGTTTGATCAGGCGCTGTTGAATACCTCGAAGTCGCTGCAATACCAGAATTACCAGCACTTTCTGGACATTTTGCAGCAGTGGTCAAGTTTAAAAGAAGTGCTGGATCAATTGATGGGCCTGGATGCACCAAGTTTTGCCGCCATTGACTCACAGCTCGACTCGATTCATTCCACGCTTAAAAAATTATATAAAACAGATGCCTTTGCCGCGCAGACTCTGGTTGAAGCACCTGAACAGAATAACATTGTGACTGCTGATGCCATCAATGCTACAGCAGCCCCTGCCATAGCGATGCCCATCATGAATGCACCGACCGGTTTTCAACCGCAACCTCAAAACCATCTGGCCAACCGTGAACAGGCCATGCAGGTTTTACAGGAAATTGCCGATTATTTTCAGGCCAATGAACCCCATAGCCCGGTCAGCTATATGCTGCAAAAAACCATTAAATGGAGTCAGATGCCGCTGCATGAATGGCTGACTCAGGTAATTAAAAATGACAACCCGCTTGAAAATATTCAGGAATTACTGGGTGTGCAAAGCTCTAATGAAACAAATAGTGATTGGTAAGTGCCATGTTTAAAGCAGATAAAATTCTTTGGGGCGAAGGCTTATTTTTACGCCCGCAACATTTTCAGTTGCAAGACAGCTATCATGAACAGCGCCTGAACCATACTGTTCGTTCCACCATTCCATTTGCTTATGGCGTGCAATCTATAAAGTTTGATGAAGCACAGCTAAATACCCATGTGCTGGCTTTAGAAAGTATTGAAATGCTATGGCAAGATGGAGAAATCTATCAGGCGCCGGCACGTGATTTACTGCCTGAACCGGTACAGCTGGATGATCTGAATCTGCGTGGTGAAATGCTGGTTTATCTAGCGCTACCGATTGTACAGCCAAATAAAAATAATGTGGTGTTTGAATCTGGCGCTCAACCGGGCCGTTACCATTCACATCTCACTCAAACCCATGATTTATTCACCGACGCTACCCCGGCAGATATTACCCTGCTGAAACGCCGTGCCGAATTTAAACTGCTGGATGCCCAGTTTGAACCAAATCATGAAATGGATGGCTTTATCTATTTGCCGGTGGCCAAAATCAAACGCCACAGTTCCGGCCATTTCGAGTTTGAGCGCAAATTTATTCCACCAATTTTACATATTGAATCGAGCGACAGCCTGCTGCAAGGCCTGCGCCGTACCTTGAATGTGATTAAAGCCAAAATCAAAACCATTCAAACCAATAACCGGGAAAATGAACAGAAACTGATTGAGTTCCGTTCTGGCGATATTGTTTCGTTCTGGCTGGTGAATGCCTTAAATACTGCACATGCGACTTTAAGTCATGTTCTGCAATATCCCCAGATTCATCCGGAACGTCTATTTTTTGAATTATTACGTTTAACCGGTTCTTTGCTGACCTTCTCGACGGCCTATGAAGTCGATCAGTTGCCGCGTTATAAGCATCATCAGCTACAGGACAGTTTTGAACAGCTGGATGTCATCCTCAGAGAATTGCTGGATACCATTATTTCCAGCCGTTATATCAGCATCGCCCTGAAAGAAATCCGTCCGTCTTATTGGGTCGGCAGTCTGGAATCCGACAAAATTACCCGCGATACCCGTCTGTATATTGCCGTGTCCAGCTCGATGATGCAGGCGCATGAACTGATCCAGATTGTGCCGCTGCGTTTTAAAGTCGGTAATACGGTTGATGTTGAACAGCGTGTGATGGCCGCCTTACCGGCTATTCCAATTCATCACCTGATGCAGGTGCCGACTGCCATTCCAGTACGTTCCGGAGTGAGTTATTTTGAAATTGAGCCGAATAATGACCTGTATCAACGTATGCTCGACTCGGAATCGATCTGTATTTATGTACCGGCTGGCTTCCAGGATCTTTCTATTGAACTTATTGCTGTCATGAACGGTTAAGGACATTTTTTCATGAATACTCCACATCATGCACCTTCCTTATTTGATGATGGTCAGATTGGTACCGGTCTGACCCCGCCACAGGTCAACCCGAAAATCAGCAATAGTTCTAATCTGGTCGATTTACTTCATGACGGCTTCTATATTGTGTTCCTGATCAAGAACCAGTATGTGCCAGGCAATGTTGAAGCATTCCGCGAAAAAATCATGGATATGCTGAACCGTTTTGAAACCCAAGCAAAAAAATTGCAGTTTTCAGCCGATGATATTCACGATGCCAAATATGCGTATTGTGCCTTGCTGGATGAAACCATCGTGACCCAGCAAGACCCGCAGTTTTTTGATTTGCAGAATCACTGGCTAATTAATCCCCTACAACTCAATCTGTTTGGTTCGCAGCTGGCCGGCTATCGCTTTTTTGAAATGCTGGAACAGCTCAGAAGTCGCGGCAAAGAACGTCTGGCGGCTTTAGAGGTTTATCATTACTGCATGCTGCTGGGCTTTCAGGGCAAATATCGTATTGAGTCGATGGAAGCACTAAACCATATTGTGGCGCGTGTTGGCGATGAAATTGATTATCTGAAAGGCAAGAAAACCGCGTTTTCGCCTTTTGCCGCCTTACCGGATCAGATCAAACATATTATTCACCGTGAATTACCTTTTTTCTGGATTTTGCTGTTCTTAGCCCTTTTTGCCTTATTGTCCTTTGCCGGCCTGCGTTACATGCTGTCCAACCAGAATAATAGCGCAATGAGCCAATATCAAAACGTGATTACTGCACCAACGGAACAGGCGCATATCACCATTCATTTACCATAAAATTTAGATAAAACATGGCAAACGAAAAACAAACTTCATTACGGATTTTACAAAGTAACAAGCCAAAATCGCCGTCGCCACTTTTATATAGTCTGGGCGGTTTTGTGGCGGGGGTCATGGTCACCGGTTTAGCCGGTTATGCCTATTTTTATGCAGGCCAGCCATCGACAACACTAGCAGAGTCCACTCAGGCAATGGCCGCGCCAGCGGTTACTCCATCGGAACTGCCGGCAGAACTGGAAGAATTAAAAAACCAGATGACCGATCACTCTAGTAGTTTTGAAGAACTCGAAGATGTGCAGACTGAACATCCGGTTGAATTTCAGCAA
The DNA here is from genome assembly GCF_013420555.1 of Acinetobacter sp. Q85-2. Taxonomy (NCBI): domain Bacteria; kingdom Pseudomonadati; phylum Pseudomonadota; class Gammaproteobacteria; order Moraxellales; family Moraxellaceae; genus Acinetobacter; species Acinetobacter sp. Q85-2. The sequence continues at coordinate 90,058 of NZ_VOXW01000011.1, read as the reverse complement.
CCCAATGATGGTGAACTAAGTAAAATCTTTTCCCATCAACCAGCAAAAGTTGCTGCCCAGCCTGCGCCAAATCAAGCGCGTGTAGCTCCGAACTTTCCGCAAGACATGGCCAGTACTCCTGTGGTGACAGCAAAACAGCCATCTGTACAAAAACCAGCTCCAGCACCAGCCAAAGCTGGTCCTGCTAAACCGGCCGCACCGGTTGTGGTGCCAATGGCCGCCGTAGAACCAGAAGAAACACCACAGGCCAGTGTCCAAATTTCGGTCACCCGTAAACCGGTGGAAAAAGTTGAAACTGTAAGCGTACAGGACACTGCTGTTCATCCATGATTGCGGTTATTTTTATTGCCTTTGTGCTTGTGGCCTGTAGCTTAGCGCTATTGTTGTCTTATGAATTACGCGCCAAGGTGTTATCCGGTTTTCAGGCACTTATTCCTAACAGTAAAAAACAGTTGAGCTCGGTGAAAAGTCTGGCTCAACAGTTTAATCATGCGGCTGCAGCAGAACAGATTCAAACCCATTGGCATATTCAGCAATGGTGGATTTTGATTGCCGGATTTTTTCTGTTTTCCAGCATCATTCTGTTTGCCTTTACCCGCCCGATTAGCGCCACCAAAATTGAAGCCGACTATTTAAGAGAAGTCGATCCTCAAGTTTATGCCCTGCTTGAAGGTGAAATGCTATCACCACCACCTGAAGTAGAAGAAGCACTGGTCGAAGCCGCCGTGGTTGAGGCCATGCAACTGGAAAATCAGTGGGCGGCTGTGCCGGCAGATCAGCATAGTTATGATCCGGCAGTAGAAGATTTACATGCTCACTCTCATGTCAATCCATCAATTGTCAGCGCTGATCGGAAATGGCACAAGATGAATCCACGTTATAAACAGCGCCTGCTGATGGTGTTTAAAATCATGAAAGAACGCCACGGCTATGAGCTGGTGCTATTGGAGGGTTATCGTAGTCCGGAGCGACAAAACTCGCTGTCCAAAAATAAAAACACCACCCGTGCCCGTGGTTATCAAAGCTATCATCAATTTGGTTTAGCCGCCGATGTGGCCTTTAAACGCAATGGCAAAGTGGTGATTTCCGAGCGTGACCCGTGGGCAATGCGCGGTTATGAACTGTATGGCGAAGTGGCGGAGTCGGTTGGTCTGACCTGGGGTGGCCGCTGGAAATCCATTAAAGATTATGGTCATACCGAATACCGGATGCCAGGCTTAAAGAAAACCCGGGAAATGGCGGAAAAGCTGACCTCGGAAGGTCAGCTGATGGCCAATGCACTTGATTAAAACAATACCGGGCTTATGCAGATAAAAACTGCTGGATTTTATCAACCACTTCAGCAGTTTTCTCTGCATGCAGCCAATGCCCCGCATTTTCAACAGTTTCAATATTGGCCTGACTAAACTGCTGTTCAATGGCAGCATAGTGTTCCGGTTTAGATAAATACGGAGAGGCGCCGCCACGAATAAATAAACTTGGTGCATCCACCTTGACTGACTGCCAAGATAAAATTTTCGGATAAGATGCATAAAGTGCATCAACATTAAATAACCACTGCCCTTTACTAAACGATTTCATCAGAAACTGAATCACTGCATCTTCACGCAAATGCTGCTGCATAATCTGGGTGGCATCCTGGCGTGATTCCACTTGTGCTTTTTTGACAGCAAATAGCGCATCAAACACCTGATCATGATGATTTTCCTGATAGGCAAATGGTGTCATGTCCAGCACCACCAGTTTTTCCACTCGCTCTGGTGCAAGGTCAGCCAGTTGCATGGCAATTTTTCCACCCATGGAATGGCCAATCACGATAAATTTTTGTACCTGAATCGCATCCAAGGTTTCCAGTACATCTTGCGCCATCTCGGTATAGCTCATGCTCTGGCAATGTTCCGATTTTCCGTGGTTACGCACATCAATCTGAATGACTGGATAATGCTCCTGTAACGCACGTGCCAGCATACCTAAATTACTCAAGCTGCCAAATAAACCATGAATAAGAACAACCGGAATGTCGGTGCTTGATAGATGTTGTTGTGAAGTCTGGAAATTGAGCAGCATTTTTGATTCCTTGTATGCATCCGTTTTGGCTTTCTCGATATTATAGGATAAGTGTTTTATTAAAATTGTATTTTTGCTTAGGCTATTTTGTATCAGGCCAAAAATATCGGCCAGTTGCATGAAGGCATTGGCCGATCCAGTTTATTTGTTGAAATAATTGAGTGGCAGTTTCAGATAGCGCGTGCCATTGGCTTCCGGTTCAGGGAAATGTCCGGCCACCATATTGATCTGAATGGCAGGCAGAATCAGTTTTGGCATCGACAAACCGGCATCACGGCGATTACGCATTGCCACAAAATCTGCTTTTTGCGTACCATCGTGAATATGGATATTCTCGGCTTTTTGCTGCTGGATACTGGTTTCATGAATAAAGGCCTCACGCCCTTCAGGTAGATAGTCATGGCATAAAAATACCCGTGTCTGCGCTGGCAGCTCATACAGTTTTTGCACGGAATCAAACAGTTGCTCTGCACTACCCTTCGGGAAATCGCAGCGCGCAGTGCCATAATCCGGCATAAACAAGGTATCGCCGACAAAGACTGCATCACCAATCACATAGCTTAAACAGGCTGGTGTATGCCCTGGTGTTGGAATATTGTAGGCCGTTAATTCACCAATACTGAATTGCTCATGATCATCAAACAGATAATCAAAGGCTTGATGCGCATTCAAATATTTCAAATCCAGATTATAAATACGGCCAAACGTATCCTGCACCACAATAATCTTGTTGCTGATGGCAATTTTTCCACCCAGCTTTTCTTTTAAATACTGGGCTGCGGTCAGATGATCTGCATGCACATGGGTTTCTAAAATCCACTCAACGCTTAGGCTATTTTGCTGAATATAGCTAATAATTGCGTCTGCACCTTCAGTCGAGGTAGATGCTGAAGCCGCATCATAATTCAAGACGCTATCAATAATTGCACATTGCTGCGTGGCTGGATCGGTCACTACATAGCTGAATGTATTGGTCTCTTTGTCAAAAAAATGTTGTACAACTGGCGTAGCGGTCATGATTTTTTCCCTAAAAGTCGATGATGGAGATACATGCCATACATCATCGCAGCAATAAAGTACAGCGCCTGATAATAGCCCAAACCAATTAACGTAAAGCTAGGTGCAGGACAAATGCCGGCAATTCCCCAGCCAATCCCAAACAAAGCGCTGCCGATAATCAGTTTAGAATCTAGCTGATTTTGCCGCGGTAACTCAATGGCCTCATGATACACCGTCTTAGGTTCGGCCTGACGTACTGCCTTTTGAAACGGAATAAAAGCCACGGCGATGGCACCCATCATCACAAAAGCCAGACTGGCATCCCAATCGCCGAAAATATCCAGAAAACCTAGTACTTTTTCAGGATTGGACATACCCGAAATCATCAGGCCCAATGAAAATAATCCGCCAAATAGAAACGCCCAGATATTTTTCATTTTAGAATGCTCCTGTGATATGGCGGATGACATACACTGTCAATACGCCCGTCAGCATAAAGGTCAAGGTCGCTACCATCGAACGTTTGGATAAACGGCTGATTCCACAAATACCATGACCACTGGTACAACCCGAACCTAAACGGGTCCCAAAACCAACCAAAATACCGGCCACCACCATCATGAGTGGTCTGGCGTCAAGTTCAATCTGTGGCTGCTGCCAGATTCCATAAATAAACGGCGTAACAAACAGTCCCAATAAAAACCACAGCGCCGGTGTTTTAAAGATGGTGCTTGGCTGCATCACCTGAGCCAGCAAACCACTAATCCCTGCGATTCGTCCGTTCACATATAAATAGCCGACCACGGCGGCCCCTAATAAAAGACCACCTAAAAACGCAATCAGGAAATCATGCATCGCCATACACCCAAAACATTATATGTTTTTATAATATATAAAATATCAATAAATAGCTATCCTTTCTTACAAAGAGCTAACCATCCTCCCCCCTTCCTTTATTCTGGCTTTTGCGTTGTCATTTGCTGATTAAGGAGAGTATTGCTTAGGCTATTTTAGGGATAAAGGAATGAGAATGAAGCGTTTAAAAAATAAGGAAAATAAAAAAGCTTCCACTGACTAGAGGCTTAGCGCAGCCAGCACATCTCTAAAAATAGGACTTGGATAAAGACTATTTTAGTTTAATAAACCGCCTTACAGGTCGTAAATGGAAAACAGTTTGCTAGAAAAATCATGTGATTTAATTAGCTGATCTTGATAGTTGAGCAAATTCCCTGAATATATCCTCGGGAAATTTTGTACTTCGGCATAATATTATGTAGTTTTGCTTTAATTTCTTGGCGTTTTAAAGCTGCTGATCAGAAATAGAGATGAGTACCCATCCAAGTGAACTGGCTTACTCAAAAGCATTTAAAACTTTCTCTACAAACCACTCTGGCAACACCTGCACCTCGGGATTTATTTTTAACAGCTCGGCGTTTTCAATTTCGGCCAGGAACGATGCGGCTTGACCATCCGTTGAGTTATCAAAAAAGTAGGTTCGATCTGTGGCATCCACCGCCTGCATTAATAAATCCATACTGCGGTAGTAACGCTGTTTAATCTTCTGTTCAGGCACGCCATGCCCACCCTTCTCTACGCGATACTGCACCCGTGCAATATTAATCAGCGGATCAACCGTGGAAACATAGTACAGATAGGTTTTAAATCCCTGACGTTTTGCCTCATGTAAAAATTCCACTTTGGAAATATGCGACATCACCGTCTCAAAGGTAAAACTCACCTTTAAACGTAAAAACTCCAGGCGAATATAATCAATAATACGCGCGCATAAATAGGAATCAATTTCCGCAGGATCAAACTGTACACAGCTTGCACTAATCAGTACCGGTGGCTGACGTAATAAAGGCACCCATGTATTTGCCTGCGGTCGTTGTTTTTGTTCTAGAAAGGAAATTAAAGCGGCTGCATTCAATGCCCGATGATAATGGTCCAAATGCAAAACTGCAGAGTGTTTAAGCTGATATTCGAGTTCATCTGCATTTAAATATGCCCCAATATGATGGGGCAACAAATATTCCTTAATGGTACTTTTTCCTGAACCATTCGGACCTGCAAACATCCTGATGCGGGGTTGTGGCATAAATTAGTGAACGGTCTGTAATTTCTTTTTACGTGTCAAGGTTTTTGGAAGATGCTGCGCACTACGATAAGCCGCAGATACATCCTTCATTACGCTTTCCTGACCATTCGGCTGGCGCTGTACCAGTTGCTGATCTTTCACATACACCACAGTTGAAGACGCACATGCCTGCTTAAAAGCATCACGGAATGCGTGAATCGCCAGTTTTGGAATCATATCATCCTCCACCTTGCCTGCTTTCATAATCGTATAAGCTGTCATTGGACAACTCCTGTTCACACTGTGTGTAATGTCTTTATCTTAGCACATCAGGGCTATTTGTCTATTTATACAGCATTTCGCCGATACAAGGTTGTCACAGGCTGAATTAGATAGATCTGTCTTACTTAGGCTAAATTAAGATATTTGTCGCTTTTAAGAAGATTTCCCCTTAATTAAAGCAATACTGTTATTTTTTAATTCTAAAATCAAGGCCCTACTCGCCAAATCAGTTTAGGCAATACGTGAACTATCAAATTTTGCCAACCTTGCCTGAACGGCTTTCGTACAGAAAGATACGAAACTGTCTTTTTCAATGAAAGAATTGGTCAATGACTTCCTGAAAATAAATCCAACACTTTTGAATCCACTCTACTCTAATTCTCTTCACAATGACTATTCATAATCAGGATTGCTCATCTCTTGTTAGCGTCTTAACTTATTCCCATACACCCTCTATCTGAAAGATCAGCCCAACTATTAAGCACATGCTAAACTGATCTAAACAGCACGCTAATGACTGATCTAAGTACTATATCCCAAGCACAGAATAAAGATAAATATTTGTAATTCAATAATAAATAAAGATAGCAACACGGTAGTTTAAAGCCAGATAAAACAGAATCTATAGCGGCAACCTCTCAGCAGATATATTGAATGGTATAAATTTTAAAACGCGGCCAATTCAATATAGAAATCAGGAGGAGGATAAAAACTCCCCAAATTCAGGGATAGCATTCCGGGGGAAATCCAGAGATAAAACCGGATGCACATGCAGGCCATCTACTTGGGCTTAAACTCATTAAACTATTTTGCGGCAAACCTGTGAATGGTTTTGGTCAATTCTCATTACAATGTAAAAAACCGTAATTTCGTGCAAATTTGGAATCTTTTAACATTGCGAATTGTATGCAAAGTTTGCATGATATAGCCATATTTTGCGACATGCTTTTCACGTCAATTTAAAGAAATTATAAAAAAAATGTGGAATTTCATGCCATAATAAGCAAACTTTGCAGACATCTTGCAAAGACTATTTGCAACTTATTAATTGGAGCAGGCTGGATGAGTTCAACCATTTTGGTTATTCATGGACCGAATTTAAATTTGCTAGGAAAGCGAGAACCTGAGGTTTATGGACACCTTACCCTTGAGGATATAAATCAGCAGCTCATGACACAAGCGCAAAATGCATCATTTTCGCTAGAAACTTTCCAGAGTAACTGGGAAGGTGCCATTGTCGACCGAATTCATCAGGCAGGTCAAGAAGGCGTTCAGTTCATCATTATTAATCCTGCGGCCCTGACCCATACCTCAGTCGCAGTACGTGATGCGCTTCTTGGCGTTGCCATCCCGTTTATTGAAGTTCATCTGTCTAACGTGCATGCACGTGAAGCATTTAGACATCATTCATATTTGTCCGATAAAGCTGTAGGCGTGATCTGCGGATTGGGTGCAAAAGGCTATGCTGCTGCACTTGACTACGTTATCGAAAAAATTCAACTCACTTCGCAATCTTAATTAGGAATACTGTCTCATGGATATCCGTAAAATCAAGAAACTCATCGACCTGATGATTGAATCTGACTTACAAGCGATTGAAGTTAAAGAAGGCGATCAGGCGATTGCGCTTACTCGTCGCAGTCCAGTAGTAGCGGCAGCGGTTCCAGCAATGCCTGCACCAGCAGCAGATCTGCCATCAGCACCGAAATCTTCTCCACGTGGCGCAGTTGAAACTTCTCCAATGGTTGGTGTGTTCTATGCAGCACCAAGCCCAGGTGAAGCACCTTTTGTGAAAATCGGTCAAACCGTTTCTGCAGGTGAAACCTTAGGTATTATCGAAGCCATGAAAATCATGAACCCGATTGAAGCAACTCAAAGCGGCGTGATTGAAGAAATTCTAGTTAAAAATGGTGAAGTGATTCAGTTTGGTCAACCACTCTTCCGCTACCGCGCTTAAGACCACGGGGACTCACAATGTTGCAAAAAGTTTTAATTGCAAACCGTGGTGAGATTGCGCTTCGCATCACCCGGGCCTGCAAAACTTTAGGAATCAAAACTGTCGGTATCTATTCCGATGCCGATAAAGACCTGATGCATTTACGTTTCTGTGATGAAGCCGTGTGTATCGGTCCGGGCGCGAGCAGCGACAGTTATCTGAATATTCCTGCGATTATTACCGCAGCGGAAATTACCGGTGCTGATGCCATTCACCCGGGTTATGGTTTCCTGTCTGAAAATGCGGAATTTGCCGAAATTGTAGAAAGCTCAGGCTTTATCTTTATTGGTCCGCGTCCAGAACACATCCGCTTAATGGGGAACAAGGTTTCTGCCATTACCGCCATGCGTAAAGCCGGCGTACCGACGGTACCAGGTTCTGCCCATGCAGTAACACCACAAAATGCCCTGGCTGAAGCCAAAGAAATCGGCTTTCCACTGATTGTTAAAGCAGCTGCCGGTGGTGGTGGTCGTGGTATGCGTATTGTTGAACGTGTCGATACCCTGCTGGAATCGGTACAAGCGGCGCAGCGTGATGCGGAAATGTGGTTTGGTGATGATACGGTCTATATGGAACGTTTCCTGCAAAAGCCTCGTCACGTTGAAGTGCAAGTACTGGGCGATGGTAACGGCCATGCCATCCATCTGTATGACCGTGACTGCTCTTTACAGCGTCGCCATCAAAAAGTTCTGGAAGAAGCACCAGCACCAAACCTGCCAGAGCAAGCACGTGCAGATATTTTAGAAGCCTGTGTCAACGCCTGTAAGATGATGCAGTATCGCGGTGCCGGTACTTTCGAGTTCCTGTTTGAAGATGGCGAGTTCTTCTTTATCGAGATGAACACCCGTGTTCAGGTAGAACACCCGGTAACTGAAATGGTCACAGGTATTGATATTATTGAACAACAACTGCGCGTTGCCGGTGGTTTAGGCCTCGACATTCAGCAGGAAGATGTTCAGGTGAAAGGTCATGCCATTGAATGCCGTATCAATGCGGAAGATCCATCAACCTTCCTGCCATCACCAGGCAAGATTGAAAACTTCTACGCGTCTGGTGGTGCCGGTATCCGCTTAGATTCACATATCTATCCGGGCTATAGCATTCCGCCTTATTACGACTCGATGATCGCTAAACTGATTGCGCATGGTAAAGACCGTAGCACCAGTATTGCGCGCATGCGTCAGGCGCTGGATGAAATGATTTTGACCGGTGTGAAAACCAATATTCCATTACATAAAGATCTGATCTTGCAAGATGAAAACTTCTGCAAACAGGCAATGGATATTCACTACCTGGAGAAGCATTTGTTAAAGCAGCTTGAAGGTGCTAACAAGGAAGCCTGAGTGTTTCCTTGTGAAAATAAAAAAACCGCTGATTTCAGCGGTTTTTTATGGCTGAATTTCAGCTTTAAGGCAAAACACGGCGCAAAGTGGCAAAGCACTGTTCGGCTTTTTCATTACTACAGAAATGAATAGTATGCGGGTTTTTCCATTGCACAAAATATTGTGAAATCTCCCCGGTCTGATCTTCCTGATAACCGGAACAATCGACCTCATTATTGTCATATTTAATTTGCATGATTAAGGCAGGTAAACTGCTGGCCGGATCTTCTGCCGGCTGATAGTCATAGATGCCAGACGACCATTCCTGACCGCTTTTGATAATGACATCGTTATCACCCCGAAAATTATAATATTCAATACATTTGCGGTTATTTGGAATTTCCATGCCCCACAATCCCACAATTTCAGGACGGGTAATGACACGAACGGTATTGGCATTGACAGGCGCTTTTGCAGCGGTTGCGGCAGCACTATTTGTTGTTGTCGTTTTTGTTTCATTGGCCATCACGGCAGTGCAACATACTAACATTAAACTGGTGAGATAAAGTTTTTTCATACATTGATTCAATGATATAAAGTACCCGCTAACGTTAGCATATTTTTTGCAATAAACTTAGTGCATAAACATAACTCAACAATTTTTTTAAGTCCCAAAATCGCTAATTTTTACTGTTTAAATTTTAATCTCGCCTTGCAACTTTGCGTAAAATCTCTTACAACAGTTTCTGACAATTTATATTTTCAGGATTGAAAATGAAGTTACAAGAATATTTAAAATATGATGGTCTGGGGCTGGCCGAATTAGTGGCAAAAAAAGAAATTCAGGCATCGGAACTGCTGGAACTGGCCGTACAACGCGCCGAACAAAGCAAAAGCCTGAATGCAATTATTATTCCGATGCATGAACATGCCCAGCAACGCGTACAAGGACCATTGTCTGGTCCATTTGCTGGGGTACCCTTTCTGGTCAAAGACCTGTTTCAGGAATATGCGGGCTACCCAACTTCTTATGGCTGTCAAGGCTTAAAAAGAATGGGCTATATTCCCGAAACAAACGCTGAAATTGTCAATCGTTGGGAACAGGCCGGAATTGTGACTTTTGGCCGTACCAACACTCCTGAATTCGGAATCAAAGGCATTACCGAACCGGATGCTTGGGGCAGCTGTAAAAACCCGTGGCATTTAAAACATAATAGTGGAGGCTCATCGGGTGGTTCTGCGGCTGCTGTGGCCGCCGGTATTGTGCCACTGGCCGGTGCCGGCGATGGCGGTGGCTCGATTCGTATTCCTGCCTCTTATTGCGGCTTGTTCGGTTTAAAGCCGAGTCGTGGCCGTACCCCATGGGGACCGTCCATGAGTGAAGCCATGCACGGCGCTGCCATTCAGCATGTGTTGACGCGCAGTGTCCGGGATAGCGCTGCCATGCTTGATGCAACCCACGGCGAAGAACACAGCTCTTTATTTAAGATTCAGCGCCCGGAAGGTCAATATCTGCAGCTGATGCAGCAAGCACCAAAAAAACTGAAAATTGCGTTTAGCACCCGCTCTCCAATTGGCACCGCTGTATCTAAAGATGCTATTCAGGCGATTGAGCACACTGTAAAACTCTTAACCAGCCTTGGGCATGAAGTAATTGAAGATCAGCCGGCTATTGATGGCATGCAACTAGCCAAAGATTTTATTACCACCTGGTTTAGTCAGTTCTCTTATATGCTCAGCCAGATTCGCGCACAGTATCCTTCACGTGATGATGATTTCGAGCTGGACTCACTGGCGCTGGCTGCATTTGGTGCCAAAACCTCTGCGCTGGACTATATTCACAACCTGAATAACTGGGGCGTTTATACCACGCAAATGAACCAGTTCTTTGACCGTTATGATTTATATCTGACCCCAGCCACAGCCTCGGTGGCGCCCCAGAATGGCGAAGTTAAAACGCCAGCCTGGCAAAAACCGGTGTTAAAAGCCTTGTTGAAAGTCGGTCAGGCGCATCTGTTAACCCAAGGCAAACTGGTCGATCAGATTGTACGGGAAAACCTGAAATGGGTACCTTTTACCCAGCTGGCCAATATTACCGGCTTACCGGCGATGTCTGTGCCACTGTACTGGAATAAACAGCATTTGCCTTTAGGTTCTCAGTTTATTGCACCTTTTGCTCGTGAAGATGTATTACTACAACTGGCTGCACAACTGGAACAGGCTCAGCCGTGGTTCCCGCAATATCAGCACATCAAAATTTAAAGACTTGAATAGCCTGATTCAACAGCCGGTCGATATGACCGGCTTTTTCTACGCCTGTTTTTGTAGCTGTTTCGGTAAACCAAAGACCAGTAACAAACCCAGTAATGTAGATAAGCCAGCCCAGATAAAGACAGTTTGCCCTGAAAAAATATCCCAATAATAACCGGCCAGAATACTTCCCAACGCCACACCCATACCCCACATAGTGCTATAGATAGCTTGCCCTCGTCCTTGCTGACCCAAGCTGAAATTCTGAAAAATCACCCGCATCGCAATCACATGGAATAAGCCAAAACTAAAGGCATGAATGGTCTGGGCAAAAAACTGGGCGATAAAACTGTCAGGTACCAAACCAACAACAATCCAGCGTAAACCGGTCAGCAGCAAACAAGCCATCACCAGCGTTCGCCATGACCAGCGCGACAGGAAAAAGGTTGCATAAGCAAACATGATAATTTCCGCAATCACGCCTACTGACCACAACAAACCAATTATTGAAGTACTAAAACCAGCCTGACTCAGATAATTGCTATAAAAACTGTAAAACGGCGCATGCGAAAACAGCAGAATAAACTCAATCAGGAAAAAACAGGCCACTACAGGCCGTTTTAACACTGGCCACAAAGGCTCCAGCTGTTTTTGGGAACTTGGTGCAGCGCTGGGTTCTTTAATACTAAAAGACCAGATAAATGCCAGAAACGCGATACATAGCAACAATACTGGCAGCATGGAGATTGGAATAATTTCCAGCAACGCGCCGATACCAAATACCGCAACAATAAAACCGACCGATCCCCATTTACGCACCTTGCCATACAGCTGTTCACGTTGATCGCCCAGCCAGAATAAGGTCACTCCTTCAAACTGGGCCAAAATGGCATTCTGGAAAAAGCTAAAAATTAGCATCAGCAACGCGACTGACTGAAAACTATTCGGAATGATAAACAGCATGAACCAGATACAGGCTTCCATCCAGGTGGCAATACGCACCAGCAACATGCGTTTACCGGATTTATCGGCAATCCATCCCCAAATAAAAGGGGCAAAAAAACGGGTGATAATTGCAATGGAAGATAGAATCCCGATTTCCTGATAATTGAAGCCCTGATCTTCCAGATACAGGCTCCAAAATGGCATAAATGTGCCAACAATGGCGTAGTAGAAAAAGTAGAAACCGCCGAGCCGTGTACTGATTGCAAGTGATCGCATTAGCCGCCCTATCCTTGCATATTGAATCTGTAATGGAACTTGATGAGTGCATTGCGTTGCATGTATTTGCCTTTGCTTGCAGTTGAGGACACTGCTTAGAAACTCTGCCGAATTTCAGTATTTTAGCACTTGCTTTGTGACGCAACTCAACAGATTGAAAAAAGAAATCCTCAAGATGAGATCAGATGCAGATCATTTAATATGCAGCCAGAAGCCCCTTATCTTTCGTGATCACTGATCATCTGGGCGATTTAACTCAATAAATCGTCTAGTAGCGCAATCTATTACAAGCTTCTTATCGAAGCTCAGAATTGACCAATGAGCGCTCTTGCGATTGTTTATATAAGTCACAAATTTTTTCGTTTGTCATATCACCCGTCATCGAATGAATGTGTGATCACCCCAAATCTGGAACCCTACGTTGCATTTGTCCGGTTTCCGAGCAAACAAGAACAGATTAGGATAAAACGGATCTTTTTATCCTCTGCTAGAATATGAATAACACATCACTCTACTACACCCGCACCGCCCAAGTCTTGCACTGGCTTATGGCGATTATTTTTATTGCGGCCTGGATTATTGGTTTTTATAGCGGTAACTTTTTGAGTTATGAAGCAGATGGCAGCTTTAAAGGCGATGTCATTAAATTGCATAAAAATATTGCCACCACGCTCATCTTCCTAATTGTCATCCGAATCTTCTGGCGCTACACCCATCCGGTGCCAAAACTCCCCGACACCATGTCACCCCTTATGCAGAAACTGGCACATCTGGGCCATTTAGCCCTGTACTTTATGCTACTGGCCTCGCCAATTACCGGCTGTTTATTTAGCTGGAGCGCCGGCCATCCGGCACCGGTACTTTATCTGTTTGAAATTCCACGAATGGTACAGGCCAATCCGGAGCTGTTAGCCATCGTTAAACCCTTACATATCTATTTATCCTGGGCAGCAGGCCTATTATTGATAGGTCATGTACTGGCGGCATTAAAACATCATTTTATTGACCGCGATCATGTTCTAAAAAGTATGATTTCGAGCGATAAATAAATATCGGTTTTAAATCAGAATAAATCAGGCAGTTTATCCACTTAAACTGTCTGATATAAATAGGACAAAACTGTCATAAATAAAATACCCTTGTATATAAATAAAACCCACGCCTCTCTTTATTCTATTTAAAAGCATGTAACCGTTTAATACGACGTGAATATCTGCCGCTGATTTGTATCGCTTTTATTGCTTTTCATCTTTTGTACGATAGCTTGCATTAGAGTGAAAAAATCCTGTTCTTGAGGCAGCAGTATGGCCAAGTTTCGTCATCATGTGCAACAACATGCGGAGGTCTTTACCGCTAACGGCGTTCATCTGGGCCAAATTGAACAGTTTCTGGATTTAGATCGAATCCAATTAAGTCAGGATGCCGAAGGCAAAGCACATCTGATCCCGCTATCCTGGGTGGGTGATATTTGTGAGCAGCGTATAATCCTGATTAAAAACCTGCAAGAAGTACAAGAAACCTGGATTGAAATACCGCAATAAATTTTGATATCAACCGGACTTTATTCGAGGATCTGCTTATGAATCAGCTGCCGCATCTTTCATCCGTTCAACAATCTTCGCTTTCAATACAGGCCTGTCTGGAATGCATTGTTGCTTGTCAACGCTGCGCAGATGCCTGTTTACACGAAGAACATGTGCAGATGATGCGAACCTGCATCCAGCGCTGTTTGGACTGTGTTGAAACCTGCAAACTCTGTGTTGCCTTTGAAGTTCGCAACTCGGAGCTACATCATTTAGCCATGGACCTGTGTGCCAAAGCCTGTGAACTGTGTGCCGAAGAATGTGGCCAGCATGAAGATGAACATTGTCAAAACTGTGCCCGCGCCTGTCGTGCCTGCGCAGAAGCCTGTCAGATTGAAGGTTAATATGGTTTAACGAATCTCAACTGGAAAATAAAAACCACCCGAAGGTGGTTTTTATTTTTAAAAGAGCACGACTCTGTTTTGCCCTAATAAGTAAATCAGACAGGTGATAATACATGAAGCACTCACCAGAACCGTAATATCTAAAGACCGTCGTGTATTCACTTTCATATCCATACTCCTTTCTTATTATTGTTCTGTTCTTATACCAAGAAATAGTGATATGACCAATTGCATTATATTACAAAAGCTCACCTATTTATAATATACATCCCCTACATGTATATAAATCCAGAATACTTGGTAATTTATATTAAATTTCTATCACTAAAATTAGCAAAAAATAACATTTACTTTTTTTATCTATTTAAAAATACGGATTATTCTTTTTCCACAAAACTTAATTCATACTCATCCTGGGTCACTTTTAGCTTGATTCCACGATAACGGCGCTTGTCCGGATCGAGTGCAGAATCTCGGACTTCCTTGGAAAAACGCATATCATGCATAAAATGCGCATACAATTTATAGCCCAAACGTAGTTTTTTCGGTTTCTTGCCCTCTTTTAGGCACTTATCAATGGCCTGATTTAAAAACTCCAAGCTGACATCGTTCATCTGCTTTAACCTCACTTTAACCTTTATTCATTAGTTTTAAATATAAGTAGCAAAAGTTTCATTTTTAAGAATATAGAAAAAATAATATATAGATATATAATATAAAAAATATCAGTTATTTAGCTTTGCTCGATTTTTACCATTGTTTAAAATATTTTAATAAATTACATTTCTATGGCTTTGTTGCATAAAGATTTTAAAGATAGAGCTTTCCTAAGTTGTTTAAATTTAAGTGACAACTTGGGTGTGAGGTCGGCCGAGCTCCGTAAACTTATTTAAGATGGCCACACGTGCATGCATCTCGTTGACTTGGCTATCAAAATTCCGAGCACTGAGCTTATCGCCTAATAATTTGATGCAGTGCATCTTGGTTTCTACCAGACTTCGCTGATGGTAGCCCGACCATTTTTTCCATAGTGTCCTGCCTAAACGTTTAACAGTGCGAAGTAATTCATTTCGCTCTAGCGAATGAACTTTTGTATCTTTCCAAGGCTTCGCATTTTTTCTGGGTGGAATAATCGCATGGGCATTTCGATCTGTGATCAACTGGCGACACCGCTTTGTGTCATAAGCACCATCGGTATAAACGGAGTCAATATGCTCATCTTGAGGAATCTGATCGAGTAAATCACCAAGTACTTGTGAATCACTGACATTATTTGTCGTAAGCTGAACGGCACGTATTTGCAGTGTTTCAGCATCTATACCAATATGCAGTTTACGCCATTGCCGACGGTATTCAGGCTGATGCTTCTTACGCTTCCATTCGCCTTCACCTAAAAATTTTAAACCCGTAGAGTCGACGAGTAGGTGTAACCCATCACGACTTTTCTGGTAGCTAATTTGAATATCAATATACTTTTGTCTTCTACAAAGCGTCGTGAAGTCTGGTGCTGTCCAATCTAATCCGCAAAGTTTAATTAAGCTTTGAACAAAACCAGTAACCATGCGTAAAGTGAGTCTAAATAGAGATTTGATCATCAAACAGCATTGGATCGCTATGTCGGAGTAGGTTTGATTTCGACCTTGTTTGCCTTGAGGTTCTGCATACCATTGTGTTTTTGGATCGAACCAAATGGCAATATTCCCACGATTAATGAGAGCTCGGTTATATGCGGGCCAATTGGTTGTGCGGTAGATTTTGTGTGTAGGCTTATTCATTTGGAAATTATATTGCCGAAGAAGTCCTTAAGAACAGCTTTGTGCAACAAAGCCCATTTCTATTAAAATCCAGGCAAAAAAAGAGTCCATACGAGGGATGTATGGACTCAAACTCATAAAGAGAAAAGTCAAGAGAAAATAAGAATTTACAGCGCATATTTCCTGATTAAAATTGTCCTATTTTCCTGGATTTCCAGCATTGGCAAAAGCTTCCATTTTTTATTTTTTTTAAACAACAAGTCATATTTTTCAAAGTAATTTCAAAACGTTACTTGTCACATTTTATTGACTAAGGTGCTGGCGTTAGCTGATAACCCAAGCCTTGCGCCGCACCCAGTTGTGTGGCCGAAATGGTAAAGATGGCAGTCTGGCCGGTACTGGCACCACACACGGTAATATGTACCAGACCATCATGCCCGAGTGCTTCATTATAAACTTCTATCCCGGCCTGCTGCAGTTGCTCTTTCAGCTGCTGTAAACGCACTTTGGGATCATCCCCCTCACACTGCTTTAAACCTAAGGACTTGGTCACATCTACCTGTTGTGCTGGTGTAGAAGGTACGCTTTGACATGCCATTAGCGTACAACTGGCAAGCATGCCAAATAATAAACCGATCTTCATCTTGCATCTCCTTGATCAAACTGCTGCGAGCTCTGCGCTATACTGACGCTTCCTGTCCTGCAACACGTTTGATTTAACTATGAGAAATTAGGAGCCGATGGATAAGTCTCCACCAGACTTAGCGCTGTACGGCGGTATCCTGTTTATCTCTTGGATGTTGTGGATGCGGATTCTTTTTATTTGGAATCACTTGTGAATCGGTCTTGGGTTGAGGTTGCTGTTGCTGGGTCTTTTCATTCGAGGTTTTTTCTGGTTTAGCCATCATCGACTCCTGTCTTTATTGTTGTGTTGAACTGTTTTTATTGTTCATGATTTAAGACAGCCGCGCTGTATGGCTTTGGTCAATATTTCAGCTTTCTTGTTAATTCAGGCTTTGTTATTGCAACAGTTTTTAAAAATAAGGCGTATAAAAAAGCCGCCCGCAGGCGACTTTCCGTGTTATGCCACAGTCACGACTTTAACAATAATACGTTGCAGGTTTTCTGGCTCTGCTGCGTTCTGGACGCGTTTCAGTTCTTTACTAATCACTTTAAACTGATGGTTCTGATAAGAAATTACTGCAGGAATCTGGTCAAAATATAAAGCATCGGCCTGTAACTCTTCCTGGAAAAGTAAGGTTCCTAACTGGTAGTCGAGGTCTTTTAAGACCATATATTTCACAATCGTTTTCATTGTATTAACCTACTTTCACTAAGCACTTTATTTTTAGTTTTACCATTCTTTTGCAGCAGAATAAACCGATAATTTCGAGTTTCGCCTAACTGCTATACAATTGAAACCGGAACGCGCGATCTTTAGTGCTAAATGCCTGAATCCGCAACAAGATTGAGGCTGATCTCGCTTAAAATCGCTTGGAAAAGAAGAAGAAATGGAGATTCATCATGCTGAAACGCTGCTGTGATGCGCTGGAACAACAGCAACTGACCATTGCCTTTATTGAAAGTGCCAGTTCAGGCTATTTATGCAGCCAGTTTTCAATTTATAAAAATAGCGGCGCAGATATTTTACTCGGCGCGCTGGTCAGCTATGACCCGAGCATTAAAGCCAACCTGTTACAGATTGATCCGGCACTGATTGCGCATTACACGGCGGAGTCTGCGGAAATTACCGCGCAGATGGCCTTGCATGGCCAGGCTCTGTTTAAACAGGCCAATATTGTGGTGGCCTGTACCGGCTTGCTGAAACCTGGTGGCAGCGCCTGCGCAGAGAAACCCGAAGGCACTTTTTATATTGCCATTCACTATCAGCAGCAATTGCATAATTTTCATTATCTGCTGGATGGTAGCCCGATTGAACGCCTGGATCAGCTGACCCAATTGGTGGCACAGGAAGTATTGGCGCTTATTTTATCTTCACCCGCCTAGATACACTGTTTCTCATCTTTTCTCCATGATTTTGGCTTAAAGTAAAACCATATCCTGCAATGTGGAGTCGAAGTATGAAACTGGTTCAACCATTCTTATTTTCTGCTTTGGTCTGTCTGCCCATCATCAGTTTTGCCACCGTCGGCGGCCAGCAACGAATTGAAGTGCTGGGCTATGATCAGAAAGATCAAAAAGTCTATTTGCTGCGCCATTATGAAGATGGCCGTGGCCGTTTGCCGCAGCTGTATTATTACAACTTTAAATCTAAACAGCCGAATCAGCTGGTTCAGGTCAACTCACTGTATATTAACCCCAAAACCAAAAAGATTGACTATGACCAGCCACCTACCCGCTTTAATGCCGAGTTGGCCAAAATTAAAAACCGCCTAAAACCCTTAACCAAGGTCAGTACGCAACAGGCACAAATTAAGGTTCTGCACAGTAGCAAACGTCGTGCCGACTGGATTAATGGTACGGAACCGGTGCCACAGTGGCAGTATTGTTATCGGGTTGATGCAGGGAACTTCCGCAGTACCGTCCAGCAAGCCACCAGTTACAAGCAAGGCTTGAACATTCACCAGGCCTATAACATCCCGCAGCAGTCCAAAATGCTGGTGACTGTAAAATATTTAGGTATTCCGTTTGAAATGGGCTATCCAATTGAAGATCCGGTTCTGCTCAGCAACTCTCAATAACAGCAAAAATGGAGCGAAAAAATATAGCAGCAAAAAATAAAGCCTCAGATGAGGCTTTATTCAAGTACACGGCAGATTAAGCCGCCGAAGTACGCTCTGCAATTGGCACCACTTTACGCAGTTCTGGACCGGTATAATCCGCACTTGGACGGATAATACGGTTATCTGCACGCTGTTCCATCACATGCGCCGCCCAACCGGTCACACGCGACATCACAAAGATTGGCGTGAACAGCTTGGTCGGAATACCCATAAAGTGATAGGCCGAAGCATGGAAGAAGTCTGCGTTACAGAACAGTTTTTTCTCGCGCCACATCACTTCTTCACAGCGGACCGATACTGGATAAAGTACGGTATCACCCACATCTTTGGCCAGACGCTCTGACCAGACTTTAATAATGCCATTACGCGGGTCATTGTCCTTATAAATAGCATGACCAAAGCCCATGATTTTCTCTTTACGCTCCAGCATGCCCAGCATTTCACGCTCAGCTTCTTCTGGAGAGGTCCAGTTTTCAATCATTTCCATAGCCGCTTCATTGGCACCGCCATGCAGTGGACCACGCAGTGAACCAATCGCGCCGGTAATACATGAATGCATATCAGACAAGGTTGATGCACACACGCGCGCCGTAAAGGTGGATGCGTTAAACTCATGCTCTGCATACAGAATTAACGACACGTTCATCACCTGTTCATGCAACTCATTTGGTTTTTCACCACGTAACAGATGCAGGAATTGCGCGCCAATTGAATCATCATCGGTATTTTCATCAACACGTACGCCGTCATGGCTAAAACGGTACCAGTAACAGATAATGCCCGGTAAAGCGGCCAAAATACGGTCGGCAACATCTTGCTGTACATCAAACGACTGTTCGGTTTCCAGATTGCCAAGCATCGACACGCCAGTACGCATCACATCCATGGGATGTGAATCGGCCGGAATACGCTCCAGCACTTCTTTTAGTGCATCTGGTAACTGACGTAAAGATTTCAGCTTGGCTTTATAGCTGGTTAGTTGTTCGCTGGTAGGTAATTCACCAAAGAAGATCAGATAAGCGACTTCTTCAAACTGGCAGTTTTCCGCCAGATCCTGCACGTCATAACCACGATAGGTCAGACCCGCACCGCTTTTTCCAACCGTCGATAATGCGGTTTTCCCTGCGACTTGTCCGCGCAATCCAGCGCCAGTCAGTACTTTTCCTTCAGCCATTGTTTTAATTCTCCTGCTTGAACAGTTTATCTAATGTGTTTTCAAAGGTGTGGTAATCTAAAAATTCATATAATTCTTTGCGTTGCTGCATTTTATCCAGCACATGGGTTTGTGTGCCATGCTCACGAATCGACTGCATCACTTCCAGCGCTGCTTTTTGCATTGCACGTGTTGCCGACAATGGATATAACACCATACGCACGCCCTGCTCAGCCAGTTCATCAGTGGTGTAATACGGCGTATCACCAAATTCGGTAATGTTGGCCAGTACCGGTACACCGACTGCATCACAAACAGTTTTGTACATGGTAATGTCGGTCATGGCTTCTGCAAAAATGGCATCTGCACCTGCCTCGACACAGGCACAGGCCCGGTCAATCACCGCCTGCAAACCTTCTTTTTGCAAGGCATCGGTACGCGCCATCACCACAAAGTTGGAATCAGTTTTGGCATCGACTGCCGCTTTAATACGATCCACCATTTCCTGCTGGGTCACAATTTCCTTGTTCGGGCGATGGCCACAGCGTTTTTGCGCCACCTGATCTTCAATATGCACCGCAGCAGCACCTGCTGCAATCATTTGCTTGATGGTACGGCCAATATTAAATGCACCGCCCCAGCCGGTATCAATATCCACCAGCACAGGTGTATCGACACGTTCTGTAATACGGCGTACATCTTCCAGGACATTATCGAGGCTGGTCATGCCCAAATCCGGCAAACCGTAGGAATAATTGGCGACACCTGCACCCGATACATAAATGGCTTTATAGCCGACCTGTTTTGCCATCATGGCTGCATAGGCATTGACTGTACCGATAATTTGTAAGGGCTTTTCCGTGTCCAGCGCCTGTCTGAATCTTAAGCCTGCAGATGTTTGTTCTGTCATCGTCCTTTCCACAGTAGTTTCTAATTATTGAGGCTTGAGTATACTCAGAATCTTTGCCTAAACCATGACCAATTAGAATAAAGTCCCTAAAACTTTAGTCAAATATTCAAGTAAATCTGTAAGAAAAAAGTCAATACATTTCCGTCTACGCTATTCCATGCCAAGCGGTCATATATTTGCTACAATTATATTTATTCCTTACCAATTGGCGGCCTGCTCCCTGATTATGCATGATTTGGCTCAGTTAGAACCCTTTAGCAAAGATGTCCCTCCGACCAAGCGTGGGCATGAACGCTGTCTGGCTTTATTATTGAGCGCCAATGACCTGTTTCTGGAACATGGCTACGATGCTGTCTCGCTGGATGATATCGTGCATCATGCCGGTGGTTCCAAGGCCTTTATCTATAAATATTTTGGCAATAAAGAAGGCCTGTTTACCGCCATTTGTGATTATCGTGCGGAAAAGTTCTTTAAAGACATTTGCTTACCCTTTGAATCTTTTGAGGGTGATTTACGGGCTTATTTAATTCATACACTAGATAATTTTAAAAGCCATTTAAGTGTGCCGGCCAATTCTGCCTTTTTAAGGTTAATTTTGGAGCGCACCCAGCACAATGTGGAACTGGCGCGTTATATCTATGAACAAGGCCCCAAGCATTTGCAAACTTCCATTGCACATGCGCTGGATCATGCCGCCGCCCAGGGGCTGATTCGCTGTGAGAATTCACTTTATTCAGCGCAGCTGTTCTTTGGCATTCTGCGTAATCTGGAATGGCGGATTTTAATGGGCTTGCCTGTTCAGGATGACCCGCAAACCACAGATGACTATATTCATTACTGTGTCGATCACTTTCTGCAAGGTCACCAAATCGTCTAGTTTTTTGCAATTTCGATTCAATATAGTATATTAGCCGATTCCCTGTTTTATTTAACCAACCAACAACTAATTGTTGTTTTGATTTCAATTTCAGCAATTATTGTGGAGTAACGAATGGCTCTACGTCACTTTCTCACTTTACGCGACCTGTCGACTTTAGAACTTAACCAGATTTTGCAACGCGCAATTGAACTTAAACGCAAGCAGCATCAGCATGAAGTTTTCCAACCTTTTATTGGTAAAGTTTTGGGCATGATTTTTGAGAAGTCGAGTACCCGTACCCGTGTATCGTTTGAAGCTGGTATGAATCAGTTTGGTGGTAGCGCAATTTTCTTATCTCCACGCGACACCCAGTTAGGTCGTGGTGAGCCTATTGAAGATTCAGCACGCGTGATTTCAAGCATGCTGGATATTGTCATGATTCGCACCTTTGGACATGACATTGTGGAGCGTTTTGCTTCTTATTCCAAAGTGCCGGTGATTAATGCCTTAACTGACGATCATCATCCATGTCAATTACTGGCCGATATGCAAACCTTCCTTGAGCATCGCGGTCCAATCGAAGGCAAAACCGTGGCCTGGATTGGTGATGGCAACAACATGTGTAACTCGTATATTGAAGCGGCACACATGTGGGGCTTCAAGCTGAAAGTGGCCGCACCTAAAGGTTATGAGCCACAAGAAAAATTCCTGTCTGAATTTGCTCACTGTGTTGAACTGGTCGATTCTGCTGAAGATGCCGCAGTCAATGCCGATTTAATCGTGACCGACGTGTGGGCCAGCATGGGTCAAGAAGAAGAACAGAAAATCCGTGAACAGGCATTTGCCAACTATCAGGTTAATGAACGCCTCATGGATCTAGCGCATCCAGATTGTCTGTTCATGCACTGCCTGCCTGCACACCGCGGTGAAGAAATTTCAGAAAATATGCTGGATCATAAAAATTCTGTGGTTTGGGATGAAGCGGAAAACCGTCTACACGCACAAAAAGCCCTAATGGAATTCCTGATCAACGAGCATTTAAAATAATTGCTAACCGCATCAAGATAAAAAAGCACCGTTCATTCCCGGTGCTTTTTTCGTTTTGATCAAATCATGAAATCCGGATTAATGATCATCTTTTAAATAGCGCGCTTCACGAGGAATTTGCAGACTATAGAAGAAACAGATCACCAGCATCACAATCACATAGATAAAGAAACTGTTTTCAATACCGGCTGATTTAAACTGTAAAGCCACTGAAGGGGCTGAGCCGCCAAATACTGCATTACCAACCGCATAAGAGAAACCAACACCGAGTGCACGCACATGCGGCGGGAACATTTCCGCTTTTACAATTCCACTGATCGAGGTATACAGACTTAACAGCATCATCAGGAAAATCAACAGCAAGGCCACCATCATGGGTGAATCACTAAAGGCACGCATCCCGATTGCCATAACAGGATAAATGGCAATCGCCATCAGACCACTAAACAGCAGCATCGAATTTCTGCGACCAATCCTGTCTGATAAAATCCCGAAGAATGGCTGCGCCACCATCAGAATAAAAATACAGCCCGTCATGATTAGCCCGACCGTCTGCGAATCAATGCCGATATTGGTCAGATAGGTTTTGGAATAAACCGTAATCACATAGAAACTAAGTGAACCCGCCGAGGTATAGCCCACCACCAGCAAGAAAGTTTTCCAGTGATTTTTAAACAGCTCTTTTAAGCTGCCCGACTCTTCTTTATCGCTGTCTTCATGTGACAACGTTTCTTCCAGACGGCTTCGTGCCAGCAGTGAGGCAATGGCAGCCAGACCACCAATCACAAACGGAATACGCCAGCCGCCATCCTGTAACTGCTGCTCGGTCATAAAACTCAGGAAAATTACACCCAGCAAGCTGGCCAGTAACTGTCCGCCGGTTAAAGTCACATATTAGAACGAGGCAAAAAAGCCGCGCTGACCTTTTAAACCCAGCTCACTCATATAGCTGGCAACCGCACCATATTCCCCGCCAACCGACAAGCCTTGTAACAAACGCACCAGCAACAGCAGGAACGGTGCCGCCATCCCGACTTGCTCATAAGTCGGCAATGCAGCAAACAGAAAGGAACTGAAGGCCATTAGGCAGATGGAAATCACCATGGACTTTTTACGGCCATGTTTATCGGCAATACGTCCAAACAGCCAGCTGCCAATCGGACGCATAAAGAAGCTTGCCGCAAATACCCCCCAGACATAAATGGCCTGGGTAGAACTATCCATGTTCGGTGCAGTCAGCGCTTGGGTAAAGTAAACCGCAAATACAGCATAGATATAGAAATCGAACCATTCGACGAGGTTGCCCGAGGCCGCCCCGATAATTCCCTTAATTCGACTGGCTTTTTCCTGTTTGGTTTAAGCTTGGCTCAAGGTTTATCTTCCTCATTTTTAATTTATTGAAATTTCTCATGTAGAGGCGATAAGCTCTTGCCACATAAGGAGATATTTTTGCTTAGATACAGCATAAGCGCGTTGCTAATATAACTTTTAATGGAAACTTCACACAAAAAATAAAATGTAATTTTTGATCAATTTTTTAGTTAAAAAGTCTTTAAACACAATAATTTATAGATAAATAGATTATATATTTCTTAAATTTATAGAGATAAAGCCAGATCGGATGGTTGCTTATCCGCCCTATTCATGTTGATATAAATGTCTAGAATACAGCTCATAATGTGTGACTCGAATGAACAATAAAATCTATTTGTCGACAGTTTTAGCCCTCGGACTCAGTGCCCTTTCATTCACCAGCCATGCCAGTGAACTGGACCAGTATCTGCAACAAAAACAGATCATTGATGCCGAGTACAAAATCAAGAATACGACCGGACTTAATGAAATTCTGAATATTATTAGTGTGGAAGATTCACGCACCCTGCCGTATCAGGTCGATCAGAATACGATTATTGAACAGATGCAGCTATTTGCAGACCGAGTTGAAGTGAAAGGTTTGATTAGCAGCCCGGATTTTGAGCAGTTTGCTCAGGATGTTGGCCATAGCGAAGTGAAAAAAATCATGAAAAAGAATTTACTGCAGAATTGCGAGATGATTTTTGAGCATCAGTTCCAACGCGTCAATCCCTACCGGATTGAGCTGCAGTTAAGCTCGGCGCAGCAGCAGTATCAGTTACAGCTAAAAAATTCGGAATGTCAATTCTAAACCAACCCGATTAATCACTAACTGCGGTAGTAAATCCTGCCGCAGTAAATTCCCATTTTCAGCCCACAATGACAATAGAAAAATTAACGCACCAGTCCTTGTGGCTGCAAAATAATAATCAGCGCGCCGCACATCACCACCAGACCACCCAGCAGATCCCAACGACTTAAACTGACTTGATCGACAAATTTCAGCCACATCAGCGCGGTAAAAATGTAAATTCCACCATAAGCGGCGTAAATTCGCCCTGATGCTGCCGGATGCAAGGTTAACAGCCAGACAAATACCGCTAGAGCCAATACCGTAGGCAACCAGAGCCAATGTGATTTCCCCTGATTCAAAATTAAATAAGGAAAGTAACAGCCCAAAATTTCCGCCACCGCCGTCACCAAGAACAGGCAAACCGTGGTCAGAATTTTAGTGATAGAAAAATCCATAAAAACTCACAATACAAAAGATAAACCTTAAGCAAACAAAAGCCCGTGCGTACACGGGCTTTCATATTCAAGTACAGGATTAAGCCGGTTCAGCGGTTTGATCTTCAAATACTTCAAGTTTCAAACCGGTGGCTTTACCGTTTTCTTTCTTGACAGATACGGCTACATTGCCGCCGTGTTCAGCCAGCTCACCAAACAGGATCATCTCTGCCAGTGGTTTCTTCAGGTGTTCCTGAATTAAGCGCTGCATTGGACGTGCACCCATTAAACGGTCATAGCCATGTTCAGCCATCCATTCACGTGCATCCTGATCTACTTCAAGAATGACTTTTTTCTCATCCAGCTGAGCTTGCAGTTCAGTCAGGAACTTGTCGACCACGCTTTCAATCACGCTGGTCGGCAAGGCTTTAAACTGAATCACGCTGTCCAGACGGTTACGGAATTCAGGCGAGAAGGCTTTTTTCATTGCTTCCTGGTTGTCATTGCTGTTGTCCTGTTCCATAAAACCAATGCTGACACGAGAAATACTTTCTGCACCAATATTGGTGGTCAGTACCAGCACCACATTACGGAAGTCTGACTTACGCCCGTTATTATCGGTCAATGAGCCATGATCCATAATTTGCAGCAACAGGTTAAACACATCCGGATGGGCTTTTTCAATTTCATCGAGTAGCAGCACACAATGCGGATTTTTATGAATCGCATCGGTAAGCAAACCACCCTGATCAAAACCGACATAGCCCGGCGGCGCACCAATTAAACGGGACACCGCGTGGCGTTCCATGTACTCCGACATATCGAAGCGGACCAGCTCGACACCCAGCAATTTGGCCAGCTGCTTGGTGACTTCAGTTTTACCCACCCCGGTCGGGCCGGCAAATACAAAGCTACCAACAGGCTTATCTGGCGATTTCAAACCGGCGCGCGACAGTTTGATGGCAGACGCCAGTGCTTCAATCGCTTCATCCTGACCGAACACCACACGTTTCAGATCACGTTCCAGATGCTCAAGCACGGTCTTGTCATCTTTAGACACCGTTTTCGGTGGAATACGGGCAATTTTCGCCACAATATCTTCGATATTTTCAACGGTAATCAGACGATCTTCCTGTTCATCTTTCAGACGGCGCTGTGCACCGGCTTCATCAATCACGTCAATCGCCTTATCTGGCAAGAAACGGTCATTGATGTATTTAGATGACAGCTCAACCGCAGAAACCAGTGCTTTATCGTCATATTGCACATGGTGGAAATCTTCAAATTTCGATTTCAAGCCACGTAAAATATCAATAGTTTCAGGAATTGATGGCTCATTGACATCAATTTTCTGGAAACGGCGTGACAAGGCATGGTCTTTTTCAAAGACCTGACGATATTCCTGGAACGTGGTCGAACCGATACAACGCAAAGTGCCATTGGCCAGCGCTGGTTTAATCAGATTCGAGGCATCCATGGTACTGCCCATGCTGGAACCGGCACCAATAATCATGTGGATTTCATCAATAAATAAAATCGCTTCCGGCTTTTTCTTTAACGCGTTTAACAGCTGTTTCAGGCGTTTTTCAAAATCACCGCGATATTTGGTTCCGGCCACCAAGGCACCAATATCCAGACTGTAAATTTCTGAATTGAGCAGTGGTTTTGGCGCTTTACCATTCACAATTAACCAGGCCAGACCTTCAGCAATTGAGGTTTTACCAACCCCCGGATCACCGACCAGCAGCGGGTTGTTTTTACGACGGCGACATAAGATTTGCGCGGCGCGTTCAATTTCTTTTTCACGGCCAATCAGTGGGTCAGTTTTACCCTTCACCGCTTCATTGTTGAGGTTGGTGGTATACAGCTCCAGCGGACCGCTATTGGCCGAAGTTGAGCTTTCCCCATCGAGTTCTTCAATTTCTTCTTCGGCTTGCGATTCTTCTTTACGCGTACCATGAGAAAGATACTGAGTTAAGGTTAAACGGTTAATTTGATGGCGTTTTAATAGATATACGGCAAAAGAATCCCGTTCCGAATACATCGCAACCAGAATATCTGCGCCTTCGACTGTGCGATCACCACCACTGGATTGCACATGGAAAATTGCTCGTTGCAAAATACGGTCAAAGCTTTCCGTTGGATGCGGTGCCTGATCGCTGTTTTCACCGAGTTTAGGGGTATGTTGTTCTACATATTCTTCAAGTTCTTTGCGCAGCACAATAATATCTGCCCCGCATGCTTTTAGCGCATTTACTGCAGAATCATTGTCGAGCAAAGCCAATAATAAATGTTCTACCGTCAGAAACTCATGTCTCTTTTGACGAGCCATGCTAACAGCCAAACGTAATGATACTTCTAATTGACGACTGAGCATGTAACCCCCTTAGTTTTTAGGCTCAATCTGACAAAGTAATGGATGACCTTGAGATCGAGCGTAATTATTGACTTGGTTTGCTTTGGTCTCTGCGATGTCTCGCGGATAAACCCCTGCAATACCTTTTCCTTCGTAATGTACAGTTAGCATTACTTGAGTCGCTTGGTCAAGATTCATTGCAAAGTATTGTTGTAAAATTTCAATTACAAAGTCCATTGGGGTATAGTCATCGTTCAATAAAACGACAGCGTATAGTGGTGGACGCTTTAATTCAGGCGGTGCCGTCTGTACGGCAATGTCTCCGTCCTCATGCTCATTCGGCTCATCCGTACTTAAACGCGGATTAAAATGCCAGTCCACCATGCCAGACTGCTGAAAAGACTGTTTGATTTCGTTTAAACAAATTGGTCGTTTGTTACTTCGCATAAGAGATTTATTTCACAGTTATTGCGCAGTGGCTTCTGCTTGCGGTATTTCAGAGATAAAGGCAGAAGGCGCTTCCGTGGCTTTTCCACGTGCCCAGCTGAATCGTTTGGTCACAGGGGTACTACCAGTTAAACGCACTTCAATAAATTGCGGACTAAAGCCTTTTGGCATGGTCCAGCGGCCGGTCAGGCGCTCATAATTATCAAAATTGAAATTATTGTCTTCCATGGGCACCACCAGCACCTCGGTGCCCTGAATCAGACGCAGTTCAACATTGCCTGAAGCACGGCGCTTATTCGGGCTGATTTGCACCAGATCGAGCTGATATTCATAGGCATTATCGGGTAAAGGTTTAATCCCAATATTCTGGATGGTCAGACTTAAACCACCCCGATTACGCAGCACTTCACGGTATAAATTGCCCATGCCATCGGCCTGGATTTTATCATTACGTGCCTGATTCAGGGCCGCATACAGGTCATTGGCATTGCTGACCGCTACATCACGCTCCTGAACCGCTGCATTCAGGGTTTTATTCAGGCTTTCCAGACGAACTTTCTGTTCCTGTACGACTTCAACCAGCTGCTCTGCATCGGCATCATAACCGACCACAGTCAAACCCTGACGATGCCCCACCGAATAGCCCAAAAAGCCGCTGCCTAACATTAATACAGCTGCACCGAGTACGAGAGGTAAATTGCTTTGCATAAAAGGTTTTTTCGGTGGCGTCGGTTGTGACGTGGTATTGGTATCCGTATTCTGCATCGTCATCTCTTGTTTTGATTGCATTCAAACCACACATTTAAATCGAAATCTAAATGTGTGTGAAGTCGAAAAGCGTTTCTTATGGTAATAGACCAATCACCTCGAGGCCAGCCTGCTCTGTAAAGCCAAACATCAGGTTCATGTTTTGTACCGCCTGACCGGCTGCCCCTTTCACCAGATTGTCCTGTGCCACCAGCACCACCAGTTTCTTCGGTTGCGGCTTGTACAGCGCAATACGTAACTGGTTCGCGCCGCGTACTGAACGCGTTTCAGGTGAGCTGCCTGCTGGCATTACATCTACAAACTGCTCTTGCGCATAAAACTGTTCATATAGCGCCTGTACATCTGTCGCATCACCTGCATCGGTCAGGTCAATATACATGGTGCTGAGCATGCCACGAATCATCGGCACTAAATGCGGCACAAATACAATGTGGTTAAACACATCTTTTTGACCAGAAATGTTTTCCAGTGCTTCCACAATTTCCGGATGATGACGGTGACCTGCCACGCCATAAGCCTTGAAGTTATCAGCATTTTCAGAGTAAATCATGCCCAGGCTGGCTTTACGGCCGGCACCTGATACGCCCGATTTGGCATCAATAATAATGCTTTCAGGTTTAATCAAGGTTTCAGCAGATTTTAATAATGGCGCCAAACCTAATTGCACAGTAGTTGGATAACAACCCGGGTTACCAATCACCTGTGCCGTTTTAATCTGTTCACGGTTCAGTTCAGATAAACCATAGACTGAATCTTTAAGAATGTCCGGACACGCATGTTCCATGCCGTACCATTTTTCGAATTGGGCCAAATCCTGTAAACGGAAATCTGCCGCCAGATCAATGACTTTGGTATTGGCCGCAACCAGATCGGCCGCGTGTTTCATGGCAACACCGTGCGGCGTAGCAAAGAACACCACATCACACTGTTTTAAATCTTCAATATTTAAATCTGAATAGCATAAATCGGTATGACCACGCAGACTTGGGAACATATCATCGACACGGCGACCGGCTTCAGTACGTGAGGTTAATACAGTGACCTGTACCTCTGGATGTCGTAGTAAAAGACGTAAAAGTTCAACGCCTGTATAACCTGTACCGCCGACAATACCTACTGAAATCACGTTCATACCTCAATCAAGTGTGCTATGTTCAATAAAGCAGTAGTATGACAGGAAGTTTTAGTTTTCTAAACTGTTTTGCTTAGTTATTAGTTGAAATTAGTATTTTCTTTATCATAAAATATTCAAGCTAGGATCTGATTTTAATACATAGTAATTTACTAAAATTTAAGCACCCATTCGCCCATTAAATAATGATAGCTATAGTCGGCACCATAATATGAAGCACTGTTACTATAACCCGCATTTAAGCGCACAAATTGGTTTTGATGAATTGGACTCTGTATGTTCAGTTCTAGTAATTCTGTTGATTGGCTCGGTGCATCAGCCACTTTTTCTCGTCCATAACCGAGTGTAATCCCAGTCGTCCAACCATTGTATCTTTTACGCCACCCCAGAGCTAACATACTTTCTTCATAGTCTTTAGGATTAAAATACAACCCTGCAACATCATCCGCATCACTTCGATATATACGGTATCGCGCCTGCAATGTTAAGCCATATTCTAAGGATGGCTGGTAGATTAATTTTAAGCGACCATGATCACGGCGATTATCATCTGAAAATAGCTGCGTTGCTGCCAAACCAACTAAAGTAACATGTGGCCCTATTTGCTGATCAACTGCGCCACCCAAATAAGTAAAATGTATACCTTGCTCTAAAGCTGGACGTGTTTCGACCCAATCACGATTTGCAAATACTTCTACTGCGGTACTTTTAGTTAATGGTTGACGATAGCTACCATCAAAGGTGGCTAAGGTATGGTCATTTTGTTCAAAGACCCCAGCTTCAAGCGTCCATCCATTTGCAGTTGCAGCTTCTACATTTTTAGCAATAATTGATACTTTGTAAGCATCACTCTGCCAATCATCAATTTTATAGTTATAAGCACTAAAACGTGCGCCTAAATAATCATTTGCATTGTTGTATTGAGGAAAAACTTCAGCTGATATTTTTTTTGTTTCAAAACCTTCACTATCATGGCTAATGAAAAACTCCATGCCTGCAGCCAAGTCTAAGGGTTGTGTTGCTGACGACTCACCCGACTGCACATGGGTTGAAAGTAAGCAAAAAAAGCATAATGAGAAACCAAAATTCATATTACTAGATTTCATTTAGTACCCCATTTTTTACGTGTTTTCAAAATTTCATCCAAGTAGCCTAAAATGCTTGCTGGTTGCAACAAGAAACTATAAGCCAAAACATAAATAAAGAAACCCGTTAGGTTTTTACGTATTTTAAGATCCATAGCTTTAAACATACGTTTTTCAATACTGTAGTTGAGAAAACCCAACAAAAAAGCCATAGGTAAGAGTGCCAAAGTCATTGGACCAACTATCCAAAAATGACCAAAACATGCCAAAATAATTCCAGGAATAAAACCAAAGGTAAAGGCAATGTCTAACCATGGAAACAGCACATTCCAATAAATAAAGAATGTAGATAACCGCGACTTAATCAAAATACCTGGATGCTTAATAAAAGCCTCCATCATGCCACGTGCCCAACGCTGACGTTGTTTAACAAACACGTTGAGTTCCGTAGGCGCATTGGTAAATACACAGGCATCCTCCGAATGTCCAATACGGTAACCTGCTCTGAGCAATGCCCAAGTAAGTACAATGTCCTCACCTACACATTCAGGCCAACCACCCACTTCAACCAGTGCATTACGATCATAAATTGAAAATGCGCCTTGAGCCACCAGCGTACCTTGATATAAAGACTGCAAGCGTTTTGTCGCAGCAATCCCCAAAAAATAATCCCACTCTTGCGTTTTTGTCAGTAAATTATGACGTGAATTTCGAACCAAAATTTTACCTGCAACGGCGCGTGTATTCGGGGGATCTGCAACATAGCGCTCCACAATGCATTGCAAAGCAAAATGGTGTAAGTAGGAATCTGCATCAACAGTAAGCACCAAATCATGTTTGGCTAATTTCAAACCCTCATTTAAGGCATGAGCCTTACCTGCATTTTGGGTTAAATCCAATAAAGTCAGCCATGAATACTGAGCTTCAGCCTGTTTGACCAGTTGTGCAGTACGATCTTTAGAACCGTCATTGATCACAATGACTTGCAGTCCACCCAGATAATTCTGTCTATCTACACTCTTAAGCGTGTCTAGAATAGAAAGTTCTTCATTGTATGCAGCTATGAGAATTGTAATATTCGGATATACATCTAAAATTTGTCGTTTAGGCCTTTTATCCATCAACAAGCTCAAAGCAGCAAAGGAATTCATAAATCCAGGAATAATCGCAATACCATAAATAAAGAATATCGCTGCAACTGACCCAATCAATTGGCTCAAATCACGTATCCAATTTTCAGCCATCCATAAAGAAAACCATGTCCACAGACAGGCTCCAATGAAAGCGATCACAAATTTAACACGTACAGAAATATAAAACCGTTTAGCAACACTGCTACGATCATGAGTAACCATGAGTAACCATATACACACGCCCCAACCCAAACACATAATATCAACAAGGTTTCACAAAGCAACATTAAAATGTGACTTACTTAACTTTTTTTTAAATTACTTGTATTTATCTCAACAAAAATAGTTGAGTAAATACTCTAATTATTGCCGTAAGAAAATAATCATATCCAGTTTCTACACTTACGCGGAAGTAAAGATTTCGTAAAGTAGCAAGAGCAAGACAATAGATATTTTTATTTGGAATGTAATACTTAGTTACATTTAATAAAAAACATTTTCAATATTAACCACACCAATATGCTTTACATCATCGGCGTAAGTCCTATTAATTATCCTTCAGTACAAATTATATCGTGCAGAACCCTTTTCAGTTGTATATTTCTTCTTTTCAATACTTATGTAAATAACTTTTGTCTTAATCAAAAGCTACCGCATTTTGCATTATTTTTTAAATAAAGAATAAACCTCATACAATATTCCACCACCACGGCATCGGTGTACTTTTTAAAATTTTCCGATGCTGCTGGAAATCAACATCATGTTTTTGAACTTCTGCCCAAAAGTTGGGACTATGATCAAAATGCTTGGTATGCGCTAACTCATGTACCGCCACGTAGCGTGTGATTTCCTGTGGAAAAAGCACCAAACCACTATTAAGCATAATGTCATGTTTAGCAGAACAGCTCCCCCAGCGAGTTTTGGGCTTACGAATTGAGCAATCACCATATTTCAAGCCTGTTTCTCTGCCCACTTGCTTTAAATAAATTGGTAAATACTCTTTGGCATAAGCAATAACAAAGGCTTTTAAATATGCTGCAGGTTGACGGTCACTGACCCAAAGGCAATGCTTTTTTAAATCTAAAATAAAACTCTGTTGTTGTGTTTGATAGTAGATATTTAAAGGCTCATCTAAATTAAAAAGTGCCAACTGATTTGGTAATTCACGCTGTACAAATCCTTGCTGGGCCTGCTGTGCTTGCCAGGTTTTTAACAGCCAGCTTTCGGCATCGGCAATAAATTTCTGGATTTGACGATTGCTACAAAAAACAGGCGCCGTGACTTTAATCTGCTGACCATCGACACGTAAACGCAGTCGCGTCGCACGAACATTACGGGTGATTTGAATTTCAGGAAGGTCGGATAATGTCATTATTGTTCTTTTTAGAGAGTCCTCCCCGCCCCTCCTTTAATAAAGGAGGGAGAAAAGCCCCTCTTTTTTAAAGAGGGGTTTGGGGAGATTAACTCTTAAAGCTGTTAAGTTTAAATTGCTGTACGCTCTTCAATACCGTTATTGGTTGCAACAATGGCAATATCAGCTTTGTTTAAAGCAAAAATACCGTTACACACCACACCCGGAATGTCATTGATGGTTTTTTCCAGTTCCAGTGCGTTCAGGATGTTCAGGTTATAAACATCTAAAATCACATTGCCGTTATCGGTTACCACACCTTCACGGTACGCCGGATCACCCCCAAGTGCGACCAGCTTGCGTGCCACGGCAGAACGTGCCATTGGAATTACTTCAACCGGTAGCGGGAATTCACGGCCCAACTGTTCAACCCATTTTGAATCATCAACGATACAAACAAATTTTTTCGCAATCGACGCGACAATTTTTTCACGGGTTAACGCCGCACCGCCACCTTTAATCATGTGCATATGACGGTCAATTTCATCTGCACCATCGACATAGGCATCTAAACCGCCCACGCTGTTCATATCCACGACTTCAATACCCAGCTTTTTCAGGCGCTCTGCCGTTGCTTCAGAACTGGCCACAGCCGCTTCCAATTGCAATTCAGGCAATAAATCGATGAGGAAATTGACGGTACTGCCTGTGCCTACACCCAGAATCCCGCCTTTAGGCAAATGTTTTAAGGCTGCTTTTGCCGCAGCTTGTTTCTTCTCATCTTGGGTTGCATACAGACTCATGACTTCGCTCAACTATTTTTTGACATTTGATGCTGATTTTACAGCCCAAATGTACAGGGGTTTGTTACAATAAACCCCTATTTTAAACTGTTAGATGGAAGATTAACATGCTGTCTCGTTTGGTTCGACAAATTTTACAAGCAACAGTCTACGATGTTGCAATCGAAACCCCACTCGAAGCAGCGCCACGAATTAGTGAACGACTGAATAACAACATCCGCTTCAAGCGGGAAGATTTACAACCGGTCTTTTCTTTCAAACTACGCGGTGCCTATAACCGTATTAGCCAACTACCTAAAGCGCAGTTAGAACGTGGCGTGATCACAGCTTCAGCCGGCAACCATGCTCAAGGCGTGGCTCTTTCAGGAAAAAAACTGGGGATTCGTGCCATTATCGTGATGCCTAAAACCACGCCAGATATTAAAGTACAGGCGGTAAAACGTTTAGGTGGCGAAGTAGTACTACACGGCGATTCGTTTGATGTAGCCAACAAATATGCCATTCAGCGTGCCCAGGATGATGGCATGACCTTCATTCCACCTTATGATGATGAACTGGTCATGGCCGGCCAAGGCACCATCGCCAATGAAATTTTACGCCAATGGCGCGATGTCGATTATGTCTTTGTTGCCGTAGGTGGCGGTGGCCTGATTGCCGGTGTAGCAGCGTACTTGGGTGATGTCGCTCCGCACGTCAAAGTCATTCCAGTGGAATATGATGAATCGGCCTGTCTGAAAGCAGCCTTAGAAGCTGGTGAACGTATTGTTCTGCCTTCGGTCGGTCTGTTTGCCGATGGGACCGCCGTGGCACAGATTGGTGAAAAACCCTTTGATGTGATTCGTCTGCAAAAATCAGACAACTCTGGCCCGATTGTCGAACCGGATGTGGTGCTGGTGAATACCGATGAAATCTGCGCTGCAATTAAAGATACTTTTGATGAAAACCGCAGCATTGTAGAACCATCAGGTGCTATGGCGCTGGCCGGCATCAAAAAATATGTCGAGCAGCATGAGCTGATTGGTAAAAATATCGTGTCGATTGTTTGCGGCGCGAACATGAACTTTGACCGCCTGCGTTATATCGCCGAGCGTACTGAACTGGGCGAACGCAAAGAAGCGATTTTTGCAGTCACCATTCCAGAGCAGAAAGGTTCCTTCCTGAACTTCTGCCGCGCCCTGCAAGGCCGTAATATTACCGAGTTTAACTATCGTGCCAGTGATGCATCGGCCGCACAGGTCTTTGTCGGCATTAGCTTGAAAGGCGGTGAAAAAGAACGTCATGACATCTTTGAAGCCTTGAAAGTGCAATATGATGTTGATGATCTGTCTGATGATGAAGTGGCCAAACTGCACATCCGCTATTTAATTGGCGGTCATGCCGATATTGAAAATGAACGTCTGTTCCGGGTGGAATTTCCGGAGCGTCCAGGCGCCCTGCTGACCTTCCTGGAGCGTTTAGGCCCGACCCATAACATCACCCTGTTCCATTACCGTAACCACGGCGCCGCCGAAGGCCGTGTGCTGGTTGGTCTGGAAGCCAGCGATGCCAAACAGAACCCGGACGGGCTGATTGAAACCCTGGAAAGCATTAGCTATCCATATGCGGAAATTAGCAATAACTTAGGTTATCAGCGCTTCCTGAAATAAAATCCAGTTTAAAAAACCGCCATTTGCTGGCGGTTTTTTATTGGTTTACACAAACACCCTAAGAAAAATGATGTAAATATCCACCTGATCTTTAAAATAAATTTATATTCACGCTAACCATAAAAATGTAATTAGGAACACACTATGGCGCAATTTGCAGTCATTGGCTTAGGCAGTTTTGGTGCCACCGTTGCCACGCAACTGGTCAGCCTGAAACATGATGTGATTGGCATCGATATTAATAAAAAATATGTGGAAAATATTGCCGAGGAAATTACCCACGCCGTGATTGCCGATGCTACCGACGAACACGTGCTACAGGAGCTGAATATTCAGAACTGTGATGCGGTGGTGGTGGCCATTGGTGAAGATATTGAAGCCAGTATTTTATGTGTGCTGCATCTGAAAAATATGGGGCTGGAAAAAATTTATGTCAAAGCCAAGTCCAAAGCCCACCACATGATTCTGACCCATCTGCAGGTCAGCAAAATTATTCATCCGGAAGAAGATATGGGTGTCCGCATTGCCCAGTCACTGAGTTATCCGATGGTCAGCCGCTATATGGCGCTGGAAGATGATCACTTTATTGTCAAAGTCGAGGTGACTGAAGCCTTAAACGGTACGCGCTATCATGAGTTTATCGGTCATGCGCCAGAAGTGAAAACCCTGCTGCATAAACGCGGCAGCGAGATTCAGTTCAGCCTCGATCCGCAGTTAATTATGCAGCAAGGCGATATTCTGGTGCTTGAAGGCCAGGTTGAACAGCTGAAACGCTTATCCAAGCATTTTAAATAGCCATGAACCACATGACGAAGAATAAGACTGCCTATAAAAATACGGCGAAGCCCAGCACAGCAACCACGGTCAATTTAAGCCCGCCGAGTCTGCTCGCACTGGGATTTTTAAGCTTTATTGTGATTGGGACCTTGCTACTTAAACTGCCCTTTGCCCATGAGGGGGACCTGAGCTGGTTACAGGCTTTATTTACCGCCACCTCTGCGGTGACCATTACCGGTTTGTCGGTGGTCAATGTCGGCGAGGCCTATACCGTATTTGGCCAGATTGTGATTATGCTGTTGCTGCAATGTGGCGGGCTGGGCTTTATGACTTTCGCAATTCTGGCCGCCATGAGCCTGTCACCGAAAATTGGCTTAAAACAGCAGATGATGGCCCAGGAAACCATTGGTCAGACCAGTCTGGCGACGGTAGGCTTTACCATTAAAGGCGTATTACTCTATTCGCTGTTTTTTGAAGGCATCGGCACCTTTATTCTGACCCTGGCCTGGTTGCAAGATTACGATTTTCTGGAAGCCTTTTTCTATGCCGCCTTTTATAGTGTCTCGGCTTTCAATAATGGCGGATTTTCATTATTTCCCAACAGTTTAATGAGCTTTGCCGACCAGTACCTGATTACCTTTACCATCAGCATGCTTTACATTATTGGCGGTGTGGGCTTTGTGGTGCTAATGGACATTAAAAAAACCCGGCACTGGCATAAACTCAGCGCCAACAGCAAGCTGATCCTCTCCACCATTCTGGGTTTAAACCTGTTTGCCTTTATCACCATCTGGTTACTCGAAGCCAGTAACCCTGCGACGCTGGCCGCCATGAGCCTGACCGATCAGGCCTGGAATGCCTGGTTCCATGCTACCGTACCCCGTTCTTCCGGCTTTAACAGTCTGGATATTGCCAGCATGAGTGATGCTTCCAATTTACTGACCATGTTCCTAATGTTTATTGGCGGAGGCTCTTTAAGTACCGCCGGTGGCATTAAAGTCGGCACCTTTATTATTGTGGTATTAAGCGTGATCAGCTTTTTAAGACGCGCCGATGAAGTGCGGGTGTTTAATTATTCGGTACCGGAAAAAACCACCTTTAAAGCCTTGGCTGTGGTGTCAATTACTGCATTTTTAGTCTTTGCCGGGATTTTCAGCCTGTTGCTGCTGGAACCTGAACATGAGTTTATGGACTTGCTGTTTGAGGCGGTTTCTGCGGCCTGTACCGTGGGTTTATCTCGCGGGATTACCGGGGAATTACAACCCTTAAGTCTGGTGGCCTTAATGCTGCTGATGTTTGCCGGCCGTTTAGGCCCACTGACCCTGGCCTATTTAATTGCTACCCCAAAACGCAGCCGCCTGCAACATCCCACCACCGATATTCAGATTGGTTGATGCGCGAGTTCCGTTATCAACTGAAAATAAAAAAGCCACTGTAAACAGTGGCTTTTTGCTGGCGCATGAATTTAGAACCAGTTCATTAACGATACACCTAAGCCGACATAGGTCGCGCGGTGGTTATAATCAATCAGGCTTTCTCCATAGCCATCAAACAGCTGAAAATGCCCTCTTAATTTGCCGCTAATCGGGAATACCCAGTCAAACTGGGCGGCGCCATGCGCATCATCTCCGCCTTTTAAGCTATGTCGTAACATCAGCGAGAAATCATGATCTTTCCAGCGGTAGAATGCCAGCATATCGCCACGGCCAATATAGTTTTTAATGTCCGGGTTGTTGTCATCACTGCGGTCTTCTTCAATGCGATACCACGGACGCAGCATCAGCGCAAAATTGTTCTTTTCAAAGCCCAGATTCAAAATGACCCGGTTCCAGCTACGTGACAGCGGATCGGAACGGCCATTGGACTGATGGTTCAAGGTCAGGCCTAACAAGCGCCCATTCAAGCCCAGAATCTCATAATTGGTTCTGAACATTAAACTGGCTTCAGGTTCATAATTGGTTTCACGAAATGGGCGTGATTCTTCACCATTATAAACCTGCCAGCGTGAGGACTGGGTATAACCGAGCCAGAGATCGCCATTATCGCCCAGCAGGTTTTCAACCGCTTTGGTTTTTAGTGACAACTGGAATTTGGCCTCGGTTGATGTCAGGTTCTGCTGCTGCGCTTCAGTAACGGTATTGTTTTTATTGGGACTGGATGGACGTTCGTTTTTATCGGAGGTCCAGAAGCCCGGCATCAGATACACCGGTTGATAAGCCCGGATATTCCAGGTGCCCAGCTTGCTTTCGGGTGCCAGTTCCCAGCGTTTATCCAGTAACGACACATTCGGATCAATATGTGAGCCTTCCAGCGAAAACAGGTTGTTCACCCCGGCCACAATTTTTTCTTTAACGGTTTCTGGTGGAGGGGCCAATTGCTGCGCCGCCTGACGCTCGGAAACCAGATCGGCCTTTTCTGCTTCCGGCAACTTGAATAAAGCATCATAACAGGCTAAACGCTCGGCATTGGACTCCAGCGCCACACAGGCCTCCGGTGTCGGCGGAATGGTGACCACCGTTGCTTCCAGCGCCTGTACATGTGTCACAAACAAAGCGCTGAGTGCAGTAACACTCAGCGACCAGCTTGTGCGCTCAACAGGATTGAACGCCATAGAACTTCCTCTATTGTTTTTTTAATTGACTTGTTTGATCTGGAAACCTAGCTCCTGCAGCGCTTCACGTTTCGCCACCGGTGCCACCACCGATTTCACCGGGGTTTGCTGACGCAAATAGACATCGGCCACACGTTTCAGATCATCTAAAGTAACCGCCAGTAAACGCTCACGCAGTTTGGTTCTAAAGGCCGGGGTGCGCGCATGCAATAAGGCATAACATGCGGTAATTGCTTCACCGGCTGGAGAGCCTGGTTTATCCATGCTGGCAATCAAACCTAGAATGGCTTCTTCCAGCTGATGCGGTAACTGCTCGGTATTCAGCAACCAGTCCACACTGGCGTCAAAATCCTTAAAGGTTTCAGCCAGACGCGGGTCACGGTAGCTATAGAAACGGAACGAGCAGGCATTGCCATCATAGCTGGCACCGCCACCATAGGCGCCGCCTTTTTCACGGATGGCACTGTGCAGGAAGCCATTGCGCAAATACGCCGCCAAGACCATCAATGGTGCTGCATCTGGATGCGATACTTCCACCGCAGGATACGCTGCCGCACAGAACTGTACATTGGCCTGAATCAGCCAGGCTTCATCTGCATTGTTATTTTCAACAGGCACTTGAGTTAAAGCTGCCTCGTGCGGTTCAATTGCCAGCTTGTCCCACACGGTCTGGATTTCTTCAATCAAACGGTCTGATTGTGGCTCTTCACAGACCAGCAGGAACTGTTTTGGCGCTTGCAGCAACATACTGTGAATC
Organism: Acinetobacter sp. Q85-2; assembly: GCF_013420555.1. Taxonomy (NCBI): domain Bacteria; kingdom Pseudomonadati; phylum Pseudomonadota; class Gammaproteobacteria; order Moraxellales; family Moraxellaceae; genus Acinetobacter; species Acinetobacter sp. Q85-2. The sequence goes on along the minus strand of NZ_VOXW01000011.1, from coordinate 50,004 downwards.
AGCTTAAGCTCATCCATCAGCGCATCAAAAGCAGCATCATCCTGTTCAATTTTGCTGACCAGCTCGCTTAACCAGTTCAATGCACCCAGACCAGTATTGTGATAGTCACGCAGCGCTAAAGCACTGTGGTTACGTGAAGCGGCCTGCATGGCATAGCTATGTCCTGCACCCGATACCCGGGACTGCCAGCGCGTTTTACGTTGCTGTAATAGCTCGATAATCCGGTCTTTTTCATCAAAACGCAGTTGCTCAAAGGCAATTTTTAGCAGGCGGATGGCATCAAAATTATTCACCAGTGATTTGGTGGTTAAGGTCAGCCAGGCACTAATCCGGTTTTTGTCATCGACCTTAGAGCGTAAGGATGCCCCCATACCCAGACCGCCACTCACTGCAGTTTGCAGCTGTTGCAGTTCCAGATAATCATATTCACCGGCACCGACTTCACCCATTAAAATCGACAGCAGATTAAAATAAGGCGATTTCACGATCTCATCGGGAATACGCACCAAGACCTGCTGGTAATAAATACCGTTGGTACCGGCATGATACAGGTTTAATGGTGTATCAATGCGGTTGCAGATAATCTCACGTAGCTGCCCCTGTACAATTTGCAATTCTGCCGGCACATCTTCGAGGCCGACTTTTGGCAGCAGGTTTAAATCATCCGGGGTATCCTGACGCACTTTTAGCGCTTCGGTCTGGGCGATAATTTCTGCTTTTTGTGCTTCGGTCAGCTGCGCACCAATTTCAGCCAGACGGGCTTTTTCAGCTTCGGCATCTTTGGCTGATTTGCTGGCATCTGGGACCAGGGTCATTTGGACGCGATGCGGATTATCAATCAAGTGCTGCTGAATCAACTGAGACAGCCACATTGGATCTTTCAGTTCTTCTTTAACCTGTTCAATGGCACTGTCAACATCCCAGACATGCACCGGATCACTATGGTGAATCGCGCTGCTCAAGCCGTTTAGAATCAGGCTTAAACCGTATGGCATACCATCGCCGTTAATTTCACGCTGATGCAGCTCGATCTGGTGTAAAATGGCATTGACGGTATCGCTGTCGACCGGTTTAGACGCCACTTCTTGCAGTACCTTGAAGACGCCCTCTTTAAAGGTTGCTGCATGCTCAGGATTAGAACCTTGAATGGCACAGAAGAAAGTCATTTCAAAGTTGGAATCATCCACGCCCATAAATGGCCCGGTTGATTGCGCATAACCACAGGTTTCTAAATAATGACGCAGTGGTGAAGCCGAGTTTTCCAGTAACACCCCTTCGACCAGACGCATGCCCAAACGCAGTTTAATATCACTGGCTTCTGGCAATAACCAGCTTAGAACATGGTAAGTTTTGTCTTTTAAATCTTCAGCATCGACCGCATAGCTTTCAGTTACGGTCACTGGCGCAGCCAAACGGCGCTCAGGTTTTGAATACAGGGTTTCGCCCTGTTCAAACTTGGCTAAAGCCAAGCTCTGGAACTGTTCTTGCAAGTCATACGCTGACTGATTACCAAAAGTCATAAATACCGCATTACTTGGGTGATAATGGGATTTATAGAAATCCACTAACTCTTGGTAAGTTAAGTCTGGAATATCTTTCGGGTCACCACCGGAATTGTAATGATAGGTGGTTTCCGGGAACAAATGATGTGCCAACTGGTGATACAGCTGATCTGAAGGCGAACTCATCGCGCCTTTCATTTCATTAAAGACCACGCCTTTATATACAGGCTCACCATTTTCCAGCTCGATACGAATCCCTTCCTGGGCAAAATCCAGTGGATTCAGGTTGGCTGCAAAGGCTGCATCCAGATACACCTCCAGCAGGTTCTGGAAATCTTTCTGGTTTTGGGTGGCAAATGGATAGGCCGTCCAGTCGGCTGCGGTAAAGGCGTTCATAAAGGTGTTTAATGAACGGCGAATCATCAGGAAAAACGGGTCGCGTACCGGGAATTTTTCAGAGCCACACAGTGCAGTATGTTCCAGAATATGCGCTTCGCCCTTGGAATCCATGGGCTGGGTACGAAATGCCACCAGAAATACATTTTCATCATGATTGGTGGCCAAATGATAATGCACCGCACCGGTAACCCGATGCTTATATTCAGACACTAAAATGTCTAAGGCTTCAACATGGTGTTGACGTACCAACTGAAACGCAGGATGAACGGTTTGAGAAATGGTTTCAGTGACATCTACAGTCATGCGATCTCCTAATCATCAAAATAAAAAAACTAAAGCCATTATAGCTTTAGTTCTTGATATAATTCACGCTTAAATCCCGACTAAAATTATAGAAATTTGCAAACCAGGCAATTTTCAAACCCCAGTCCGAAGCTCATGCTGCCGTTTAAACCAGATATTTAAAATAATTATAATTCGGATGGTTTTCGACATAGACATAATTCTGCTTCTGGTAAAAATGCGCCGCAGATTTGGTTTCGGTATCCAGACACAAGGCCGAAAAATGAGGACGTGCCTTTTTCTCTAAGTATTGCAATAACAGCTTGCCTACGCCGTGTTTACGATATTCAGGCAATACATAGAAACGGCGCACCCGGCCAATTCCCTGTTCCACTTCCTGATCATTCCACTGCTGGTTCAGGCCGCCACAGGCGATCAGCTTGTCCTGATCATAAGCAAAAAGTAAAAACTCCCCAGGCTGATCGAAACGATTCTTGGCACTCTGATACTCATCAATTAAACGCTGTACAAAAGCAAAACCCTCTTTTGATGCCTGTTTTTCAAGCTCTACAATTTGCTCTGGTAATCCTTGCGCTTCTTTTATCTCGATATTCATTTCACTATCCTGATCTGCTTTACTAACTTTCCTCAATGAATAAAACCGTCTAAAAAATGAATTTTATTCACAAATCTACAGCAATCCTGAGCATTGGTGTAAACTTAGCATTTATTTTTTGATGTGATTGAACGACATGGCAACTGTTGACCTCTTTGCAATTGGTAATGCACTCATTGACCAGGAATTTCAAGTCTCTGATGACTTCCTTACTCAACAAAATTTGCAAAAAGGCACCATGCAGCTGACCGATGGCGAAACCCAAGCAAATTTATACAACAACTTACAGCAAACGCAAAGCTATAAAGGTCAAGCTTCAGGCGGTTCGGCTGCAAATACAACAGTTGCCTTTAGCGCATTGGGCGGTTCTGCCTTTTATGCCTGCCGCGTAGGTAATGATGACTTGGGTGAAATTTACCTGAATGGCCTGAATGATGCGGGCATTCGCACCACCGCAAAATCGGTCAGTGAAGGCGTAACCGGAACCTGTATGGTATTAGTCAGCCCGGATTCTGAGCGCACCATGCATACCTATTTGGGTATTACTGCAGAACTCACCGATGCACAAATTGACTTTGAACCCTTAAAAACCGCGAAATGGCTGTATATCGAAGGTTATTTATCGACTTCGGACAGCGCACGTCAGGCGGTAAAACAGGCGCGCGAAATTGCCAAAGCTCACCAGACCCAAATTGCCTTAACCTTATCTGACCCGGCAATGGTGCAATATGCGCGTCAAGGTTTAGATGAATTACTCGATGATGGCGTGGACCTGCTGTTCTGTAACCAGCAGGAGGCCATGATATATACCGGCACCGACACGGCAGAAGCCGCTTTGGAACAGCTGAAGCAAAAAAGCAAATACGTTGTCATTACAATGAGCGCACAAGGCGCAATGATTTTTGATGGTCAACATACCTTTAGCGTTGCAGGCCGTCAGGTGCATGCCATTGATGCCAATGGTGCGGGTGATGCCTTTGCCGGTGCATTCCTGTATGCCTTGAATGCCAACCTTGGCTTTAAAGCCGCTGCCGAGCTGGCCATTTTAATTTCCAGTGAAGTGGTATCACAATTTGGCCCACGTCTAGAGGTTGAACAGTACGCAACCCTTCTTCAGAGCTATAACAAGGAATGTGCCTAATGCATAAAATCTGCATGACCGAAGATATCCCTGAACGCGAAGCACGCTCGTTCGAGCTTCCAGATGGCGATACCATTTTTATTACCCAGCGCGATGGCATGTTCTATGCCTATCAGAACCTGTGCCCGCATTTGCAGGTTGAGCTTGAATTTCTGGAAAACCAGTTTTTAGACCGGGATCAGGAATTTATTGAATGTTCGACCCACGGTGCGCTGTTTGTGGTTGAAACCGGGGAATGTATTTCTGGCCCATGCCAAGGTCAAGCACTTGAAAAAGTAGAGATTACCGTGCATTCTGATGGCGGAATTTACTTAACAGAATAATTTTAAGCCCCATCTGCAGGTTACGCCATGCTTGAGTTTGTATTAGACATCGACTTAATTCCTTTTCATTTAAGTCTGATTGCACTTGTCTTGCTCAGCCTGGCGGAAATTGTGGGGCATTATTTTAATCTCAAGCCCAGCGCGATATTCAAGCAGCTGTTTCCGCAGCGGCTGCTAGACTCTCCCTTACTCAATGTCAAATTTTCCAAGCTGCTGATTTTCGTGTTTCTGCTCCTGAATTTTAGTGTGGCAGGCTATTTCCTGCAGCTTGCGCTCTATTCACAGCAGCAAAGTTTTGTTCCATCGTACTATCTGATTTTACCGGCGCTTATCATTGCCCTGTTTTTTACCGTGTTTATGATTCACTGTCTGGATCAGGTGATTAAACCGCAAAAAACCATTCAACATGTCAATTTGCTGGGCCGACTGGCCACCATTTCCAGTGGCAATGCCCGTCCCGGTTTTTCGGCTCAGGCCCGGGTTCGTGATGAATACGGCCAGCTGCATTACGTGCAGGTCGAACCGGAATTTGGTGAATTGGAATTTCAGGCACAAGTCATTTTAATCCGGCAAAAAAAATCCTATTACATTGCCAAGAAAATTTCCGCTTCGAACAATCTGTTCTATGGTGAAACTAGCAGCTGATTTAAGCTCGCTCATCTTTCAGCCACGAGTCAGATACACATCCTTACTTTGTCCAAGATAAAGCTACAACGCCATGTATCTCGCAGCTTTCCCTTCTTCCTTGCCGTGTACGTTCGTTCTTTCCGTTTAAGCTGCTCGATTCACTTTCTCTTGGCCTCAAGATCAGCTGTTCTGTGCATTATGACTATCTCTATGGTTGTTCGTTGTAGTTGTTCACTCTGCCCTCCACGTTGAAGACTAAAAAATTTTCCGTGTCACTGCTTATTGCACTTTTATCGTACTTCATTGTGCATATTTGCTACAAATTGCTTCATTTTGGTGCTTGACTGTTTTCTGTGCAAATGCTTACACCTCAAGCCTTACAGCCATTTTTAACACCCAACTATTGAATAAAAGTTAAAAATTAAAAGCTGGAATTTTTAATACAATCGTCAAAATTTTTAAATATAACTATTTTAGTCAGAATAATCATTATTATAAATACAAGCATTTTAGTCAGGTTTTTAACTGGAATATTTTTGATTAAAAATTAAAAAAACTTTTTATAAGTTATTGTATTTTATAATATAAACAATATATTTTCATTTTAACTGTGCAGACTATTTATTTTTTGTATTATTTTGTTTAATAATATAAGACACAGTTTAAAAAACAGGCTTGTTTCTATGAGCTTAGTCCCGAAAGATTTGAACCGTCGCGTAACCCGAGAAATAGCAGCCATTTTAATAATTAAGGTTGTTATTTTAATGGCGATTAAAAATATCTGGTTCGATGCCCCTACCATTCCTGAAAATTTTGACTCTCAAGTTGCTGAGCGTATTGCCAGCAATCCTTCCCAAATCAAGGAGACACGTTGATGATTTCTGAAAGCGTGGTCGATCTCTCGCGGTTCCAGTTCGCAATGACCGCGATGTATCATTTTATTTTTGTTCCACTGACACTTGGTCTTGCTTTTATTCTGGCCATTATGGAAACCACCTATGTGATTTCCGGCAAAGAAATTTATAAGGACATGACCAAATTCTGGGGAAAACTGTTCGGTATTAACTTTGCTTTAGGGGTAACTACCGGCCTGACCATGGAGTTCCAGTTCGGTACAAACTGGGCGTATTACTCGCACTACGTGGGTGATATTTTTGGTGCTCCGCTGGCCATTGAAGGCTTGATGGCTTTCTTCCTTGAATCGACCTTTATTGGTCTGTTCTTCTTCGGCTGGGATCGTCTGTCCAAGGTACAGCACTTGTGTGTAACCTGGCTGGTGGCCTTGGGCTCTAACATGTCGGCGCTGTGGATTCTGGTGGCTAACGGCTGGATGCAAAACCCGGTCGGTTCTGCGTTTAACTATGAAACCATGCGTATGGAAATGATTGATTTCGGTGCGCTAATTTTCAACCCGGTGGCACAGGTTAAATTCGTCCATACTGTTTCTGCCGGTTATGTTACAGGTGCGATTTTCGTTCTGGCGATTTCGAGCTACTACCTGCTGAAAAAACGTGACCTGCCATTTGCGCGTCGTTCATTCGCGATTGCGGCTATCTTCGGTCTGGCATCTACCCTGTCTGTAATTTTACTGGGTGATGAATCTGGTTATGAACTGGGCGATGTCCAAAAAACCAAACTGGCTGCGATTGAAGCGGAATGGGAAACTCACCCGGCACCGGCTGCATTTACCCTGTTTGGTATTCCAAATCAGGAAACTCAGACTACCGATTATGCGATTAAAATTCCGTATGTGATGGGTCTGATTGCCACACGTTCAACCACTGAAGAAGTGACCGGGATCAAAGACCTGATTGCCCAGCATGAAGTGCGTATCCGTAACGGTATGGTGGCTTATCAGCAACTTGAACAACTGCGTGCAGGTGACACCTCACCAGAACTCAAAGCGGCATTTGATGAATCTCAAAAAGACCTGGGTTATGGCCTGTTACTGAAAAAATATACACCTAACGTGGTAGATGCGACTGATGAGCAAATCAAACTTGCTGCAGCAGACACTATTCCACACGTTCCAAGCTTGTTCTGGGCCTTCCGTGCCATGGTGGCTTCTGGCTTCTTAATGCTACTCCTGTTCGTTCTGGCAACACTGGCTGTAGCAAAACGTAATGCAGAAAACAAACCTTGGTTATTAAAATTCGCCCTGATTGCCCTACCACTACCATGGATTGCTGCGCAAACTGGCTGGTATGTGGCTGAAGTAGGTCGTCAACCTTGGACTATTGGTGAAGTTCTACCAACATATCTCTCTGCATCTAGCTTAAGTACTGGCGATGTATGGGGTTCAATCATTGCATTAGCATCGTTCTATACCGTACTGCTGATCATTGAAATGTACCTGATGATTAAATTCTCTCGTCTTGGTCCAAGCTCGTTACATACCGGCAAATACCATTTCGAAAAATTGGAAGCTGCCAAAAAAGCATCTGAGGAGACTCAAGCATGATCGAATATGAATTACTCAAAATCATCTGGTGGGTACTGGTGGGCGTACTGCTCATCGGTTTCGCCCTCACCGATGGTTTCGATATGGGCTCTATGGCGATCATGCCATTCGTTGGAAAAAATGATGAAGAACGTCGTGCGGCAATCAACACGATTGCCCCACACTGGGACGGTAACCAGGTCTGGTTCATTACTGCTGGTGGTGCACTATTTGCTGCATGGCCAATGGTGTATGCAACTGCCTTCTCGGGCATGTACTGGGCGCTGCTTTTAGTCCTGTTTGCGCTATTCCTGCGTCCGGTCGGCTTTGACTACCGCTCCAAGCTGGAAAACACTAAATGGCGTACTGCCTGGGACTGGGGTCTATGTATCGGTGGTGCAGTACCTGCGCTGGTATTTGGCGTAGCGTTCGGTAACATGTTCTTAGGTGTACCTTTTGAACTGGATGAGACTGTACGATCCAACTACACCGGCAGCTTCTTTGCCCTGCTTAACCCGTTTGCTTTGGTCTGCGGTATCGTGAGTCTGGCCATGCTGTGTGCGCATGGTGGTGCATGGTTAATGTTACGTACCGATGGTGCTTTACGCGAGCGTTCTGCCAAAGCCACCAAAATCAGCGGTATCGTGTTCCTGGTCTGCTTCCTGCTGGCAGGTGCATGGTTATACTTCGGTGGCATCCAAGGTTATACCCTGGTTACACCATATGACACCGGTAGCGTTGCAAACCCGTTAGCCAAAGAAGTGATGACCAATGCCAACCCGGGCTGGATGAACAACTACTCGGCTTACCCGATCACCATGATTGCGCCAATTATGGGTATTCTAGGCGGTATCATTGTGATTCTGGCAGCCTCTAAAGGTAAAGCAGGTTTAAGCTTCACTGGTTCTGCACTGGCAGTAACAGGTGCGATTCTGACTGCAGGTTTTGCCCTGTTCCCATTCCTGATGCCATCGAGCATAGATCCTGTATCTAGCTTAACCATGTGGGATGCGGTATCTAGTCAAAATACCTTAACGGTAATGACCGTTGCAGCCTGTATCTTTGTGCCAATCATTTTGCTGTACACCACTTGGTGTTACTACAAGATGTGGGGCGTGATTACCAACAAACACATCAAAGAGAATTCGCATAGCCTGTACTAAGGCTATGCGCTAAAGGAGTAAAGATTATGTGGTATTTTGCTTGGATTCTCGGTATTTTGATGGCCTGTTTTGCAGGTGTACTGAGTGCGCTCTATATCGAGCATCATCAAGACCTGGATGAGGAATAAGTCATGACAGAGGTTGTAATGGAAACTCCAGTAATCGAAAAAAAACCGAATAAACTTGCGATGGTCATTTCTTGCTTATTGGCCTTTCCATTGGCAGCCGTGTTATTACTTCATCCAGCTGCCATGTTGGATGCCGATGGCAATTACAGCCACAGTGCCATGATGTATATAATGATTGGCATTTCCGGCGGATTTATCCATGGTGTTGGTTTTGTCCCACGTTTCTGGCTGTGGAAATGGCTGTTTAGTCCATTTGTGGCCTGGCCATTAATGATCTGGGGCTATTACACCTGGTTCTTTTCTTGATGAAACAAGCTCCCTTCGGGGAGCTTTTTAATTTCTGGGAGATTCATTCTGATACAAAATGGGATCAGCACAATTTCATCACAAGATGATTTCCCACATCCTTTAAAAAAGATCAGCCCGATCTCTTTTAAAAATTAAAATCTATTTTTATCCAACCCCGCTTTTTATTTATATCTGAATTGATGTCTATGTGGATGCTTAATTTAAGGTGGTGATAAAGCAACCAATATTTAGATTCAAGCTCAATCAACTTCTGTATTTATCTCATTGATCGTGGTATTTTCTTAGGAAATTTCAAACGGATACAACCTATCGCCATAAAAAAAGCCGGACATTCAGTCCGGCTTCTTTAATCTGGGATAATTAAGGCTCAATCGGTGCAAATGGCGCCACCACATCGGCATTTTGTGCACGGTGACGTAAGAAATGATCCATCAGCACAATCGCCAGCATCGCTTCCGCAATTGGTGCAGCACGCACACCCACACATGGATCGTGACGGCCTTTGGTCAGTACATCGGTATCTTCACGGTCAATGGTAATGGTTTTACCCGGTGTGGTAATAGACGCCGTTGGTTTAAGCGCAATCGCCACACGAATGGTTTGACCACTGGAAATACCACCCAAAATACCGCCAGCATGATTGGCCAGGAAGCCTTGTGTGGTCAGTTCATCACGGGTTTCATGACCGAACTGTTCCGCCACGGCAAAACCATCGCCAATTTCTACGCCTTTAACCGCGTTAATCGACATCATGGCATGGGCAATATCGGCATCTAAACGGTCAAATACCGGCTCGCCCCAGCCCACAGGCACTTTTTCGGCCAGAATTTCCAGTTTGGCGCCACAGCTGGTGCCTTGTTCACGTAGTGAAGTCACCAACGCTTCAAAACGTGGCACAGCATCGGCATCGCCACAGAAAAACGGGTTATTCGGCACTTCATTCCAGTCCAGCTTTTCCGCTTTTTCGGTGCCAATCTGGGTCACATGACCACGAATCAGAATCCCGAATTTTTCTGCCAGATATTTTTTGGCAATCGCACCGGCAGCTACACGCATCGCAGTTTCACGGGCACTGGAACGACCACCACCACGATAATCACGGAAACCGTACTTTTGCGTATAAGTATAGTCGGCATGACCCGGACGGAAAGTCTGGGCAATGTTGCCATAATCCTTGGATTTCTGGTCGGTATTGCGAATCAGCAAGCCAATTGGGGTACCTGTGGTTTTACCTTCAAATACCCCAGAAATAATTTCAACCTGATCCGGCTCTTTACGCTGGGTTGCAAATTTGGAAGTCCCCGGCTTACGGCGGTCCAAATCGTGCTGTAAATCGGCTTCAGTCAGTTCCAGGCCCGGCGGTACACCATCAACAATGGCCATCAGGCCTACACCATGCGATTCACCACAAGTCGTGACACGGAAGAGTTGTCCAATACTATTACCTGCCATGTGCAACGACTCCTTTATGAATTAACAGATTGAATGAATAAATCGCGGTATTGACGGCACTGTGCTGCGGTTAGGGCAAAAATGCCTGAACCACCTTTCTGGAATTGTAGCCAGTGGAAATCGACGGTATTAAAGTTCTGTTTCATGGCCCATTCAGAGTTACCGACTTCAATCACAATCAGACCATCTTCGGTTAAATAGTCTGCGGCTTGGGCCAGCATTTTACGCACCAAGTCCAGACCATCCTGACCGGCAGCCAACGCCAGCTCTGGCTCATGACGGAATTCATCTGGCAGGTCGGCCATGTCTTCGGCATCGACATATGGTGGATTCGATACAATCAGATCATACTGATTTTCTGCTGGAATTTTAGAGAACAAATCCGACTCAAGCAGCGCCACCTGATACTGCATGTTGTGATGTTCGGTGTTAATGGCCGCAACTTCTAAAGCATCTTTAGAAATATCGGTCGCATCCACTTCCGCATCCGGGAAAGCATAAGCCAATGCAATTGCAATACAGCCTGAACCGGTACACATATCCAGAATACGGCGTGGCATTTGCGGATTTGGATTGGCCGGCAAGTTATTATTGGCTTCGCCCATCTGGCCATTTTCATCCAGACAATATGGCGCAAAACGGTTTTCGATAAGTTCAGCAATTGGTGAACGTGGAATCAGTACACGCTCATCGACATAAAACGGCTTGCCATAGAAATAGGCCAGATTGAGCAGATAAGAGGTTGGCGTGCGTTCATTAATACGACGCTCCAGCAGACTTAAAAATTCCTGCTTTTCGCTCGGCAGTAATTTGGCATCCAGAATTTCTGCATCGGCATTCCAGTCCAGCGACAGGGTTTGTAATACCAACGCGGAACTTTCAGCAAAATAATCTTCTGTACCTTGACCTAGATGTGCATCATATTGACGTAATGCTGTTACACCAAAACGGATAAAATCACGAATGGTGACTAATGTTTCAGCGGCTTCCTGCAAATGTTCAGGGCTAATAGTCGGTCGATCCACCTAAGGTCTCTCCAGAGTCAATTTTTTAAAACGCCTTATGATACCTTGTTTTGTGCGCTTTTATAATGTCTCTGTGCGTAAAAGCCGGATTTCAATCTGATAAATTGATCTCAACTTTCACGGCCTTAGCCAGATTTGGAATAAAGCCCTGAAATGCTAAGTACAGGATTAACGGGCAATAAATTTGCTCTGATAATAATTGGCCTGATCAATCACCTGTGCCAGCGTACAACGCGATTGCTGCAATTTGGCAACATCACCGTTCATGCCCCGATAGCATTGCTGCTTTAAACGCTGCTCCCACAGCGCATGTTGCTGGGCAATATTGGCCTGATATGCCCCACTGGCCCGATAGTAAGACTTATAGCTTTTCTTTAAGCGTTTTTGCTGCTGTTTCAGTTCTTTATTGACACATTTTTGCAAGACGGATGTTTGCCCATAAGCATGATTGCTACATTGAATATACTGTTTTGAATAACTTTCCTGCGCATAGGCCGAACCCGCCAGCAGCGCCCAGGCCATTCCCCCGATGAATGCTAAACGCATCATATTCCCCTTGCTGCCAAACACAGCGATCATCTTTGTTTTAATTTATGTAAAGCATATTACTGAACTTCAAGCAAAAAACCTATAGCGATGAACAGGATAGAATTTCCAGATCTTCACAATTTCCTGCCATTTTGCGATTGAATCTGCAAAAATAGACCTTATATTGACTATGAGACTCCCATGAACCTGTTGATATGAGTTACAAACACAATAACCTGCTGGCCATGCGTCAAAACTACTGGAATGACAACGATTCACCGCGTGTCTTGCAGGAAAAACAGTTTTTACAGCAGATGCTGGTGGAACGCGGCATTTTTCAGGATGCGACTTTGGATGATGCCAAATATCTGTTCTTTAACCTGCCCAGCATTATTATTGTCAAAGGCTATGCGCATGGTTTTCTGCATGAATCGGTACAAAGCCTGATTTTAAAATACATTGATGAAAACAAGCAGATGCTGCAACAAAAAAGTACCCTCAAGATTAAATTCCGGATGTGAGTGAGCGAAATTGCATCTTTATAGATTTTGCTTAGGCTATTTCATAGAGAATGCAAAACTTAACTCGACATTCAGCAACTTGAACTTTTTTAATACGTTAAGACCCGTTAATATTCGTTAAACTATGACCTTTCTGCGAATTGCTGATTGAAGGATTAAATTTACATGTCAGATCAGAACGATAAGCTTAAACAATTGAAAACTTCCTCTATGGATCGACGCTTATCGATCGCGAAGGCATCGTTGCTGGCCGGGACACGTTGGGCCGCCTCCAGCGCCGGTTCAATCTTTTCCAGTGAAGAAGAAAAAGAAAAGAAACGCAAAAAAGCCATGAAAGAACAGGCCGATTATCTGGTCGCAGAAATTGGCAAACTGAAAGGCTCTATCGTTAAAATTGGCCAGATGATGGCGCTTTACGGCGAACATTTCCTGCCTGAAGAAATCACCCAAGCCCTGAATACCCTGAATAACCAGACTGTTGCCCTGGCCTGGCCTGCGATTAAAACCCAGTTACAGGACCAGTTAGGTTCCAAACTTAATGATCTCACCATTGACCATGAGCCTTTAGGTACCGCCTCTTTAGCTCAGGTACACCGCGCCACCCGTAAATCTGATGGTATGGAACTGGTATTAAAAATCCAGTATCCGGGTGTGGCCGATGCCATTGATTCGGATATGAGTCTGTTTAAAAACATGCTGAAACTGACCCGCATGGTGCCGCAAACCCGCGAATTTGATCAGTGGTTTGATGAAGTCCGCGAAATGATGCACCGCGAGGTCAATTATCGGATTGAGGCAGCCACCACACGCCGTTTTGCCGAGCGTTTAAAGCAGGACCCGCGCTATATCGTTCCAACCATTATTGAAGATTACTGTACCGATCAGGTGCTGTGCATGACCTTTGAACGTGGCGTACCAATCAACAGTCCGGTGATGCTGTCTTTACCACAAGAACGTCGTAACCTGCTTGGTGAAGCCTCTTTAGAAGTGGCAGTGCGGGAAATTTTTGAATGGGGCGAAATGCAGACCGACCCAAACTTCGGTAACTATCTAGTACGTCTGGGCAATGGCGCAGATGTACAGGATAAAATTGTGCTGCTGGATTTCGGTGCCATTCGCCAGTTTGATGACAACCTGCTCTCGGTCGCACGTAACCTGATTCAGGCCGGCTATCAGCATGACGCGGAGATGATGGTGAAAGCCATGACCGGTTATGAGTTTTTTGACTCCATTCCGCAAAGCATTAAGCCGGATATGGCCAAAGTCTTTTTACTGGCCACCGAAGCCTTTAGCAGTCCTGAAAACAACCCGGATTTACCAGCCGGTGTGATGGATGATCAGCATCGTTATGACTGGAAAAAAAGCCAGCTGCATAGCCGGGTGATGCAACAGGCCTCTAAATCCATGGCTTCACGTTATTTCAGTGTTCCGCCGAAAGAGTTTATGTTTATTAGCCGTAAATTTATTGGGGCTTATACCTTTATGACCGTGATTGATGCCAAAACCAATGTGCGCGACATGATCAAAAAATTCCAGTAAAGCCACACCCGACCCGAATGCAGCTAATGTCATTCGGGTCAATCCTCTCCCTTCCCCGCTCTTTCCAAAAATTAAAAATATAAACAGAAGCAACTATTTAGATTCCTGTTTCATCTTGCAACAACCGTTTATCTTTGACAATTGAGTATGTCAGTTCTGACATGGTTTTTTAAACAGCCGCGTGTCAGCATAAAAATAATCACCCGCATGATGGAACAACAACAATGACCAATATGGTAAACAAGGCCCAAGGATTTGGACTGTCGCTGCTCACTCGGCTTGCCAGCAGCGAGGTTTTAGACCAGCTCAAACTGCGTAAATTTGTAGAAAAATCTTTATATCAGGGGGCCAAAGCCGGCTTTAAAACCTTAAGCGTGACCCAGAAAGCTTTTCAAAAGCACGATGATGTACCCAGACAGCGTTTACCCCATCAGCAAAAATCCCTGTTTGATTTAAGCCTGAGCGAAGAACAGCAAATGACGGTAGATACCATGCAGCAGTTTGCCACAGAGGTGCTTTATCCACTGGCGCATCAGGCGGATCATCTGGAACAGTTTCCCGAAGTGTTATGGCGACACAGTCAGGATTTGGGCCTGAATGATTATGCACTGCCGGAGGCTTTGGGTGGCGTGGCCAGCGAGCAGAATATTGTCACTAATATTCTGATGGCCGAGCATTTGGCCCGGGGTGATTTCAGCCTGACCGCAGGTTTATTGTCGACCTTTGGGGTAATCAATGCCCTGACCCGCTGGGGTTCTGAAAGCATCCAGTCACGTTATCTGACCAGTTTTGCAGAAGATTCGGAACTGCGCGCCAGCTTTGCCGTGCAGGAAGCTACACCGGCTTTTGATCCGCTGCGTTTAAATACACAAGCCACTTTTAGCCAGGGCCAGTACTGGATTCAGGGTGAAAAAACTCTGGTAATGCTGGGTGAAACGGCGGACTTGTATCTGGTAAGTGCTGAATTCAATGGCCAGCCAGAAGTATTTGTGGTGAAACGCGACAGCAGCATTCGTGCACAAAAAAGCCCGGCAATGGGGCTGAAGGCCACAGAAACAGTCACCCTCAGTTTTCAGCATACCCCAGCCGAACGTCTGGGCGATGATGATTTTGACTATAGTGCTTTTATTGATTTGGGTAATTTAGTCTGGTGTGCCATGGCGGTTGGGTGCTGCGAAGCCGTGAAAGCCTATTGTATTGACTATGCCAACCAGCGCACGGCCTTTGGCGAGCCCATCTCACATCGTCAAAGTGTGGCTTTTATGATTGCCGATATGGCGATTGAAATTGATGCGATGCGCATGCTAGTGCTGAATGCTGCCAGTCTGGCCGAAGCTGGACAGGACTTTCATCGGGAAGCCTATCTGGCACGCTTGTTATGTGCAGAAAAATCCATGCAAATTGGCACAAATGGCGTGCAGATTCTGGGCGGTCACGGCTTTACCAAAGAACATCCGGTCGAGCGCTGGTATCGTGATCTGCGCGCGACCGCGATTGTCCAGTCTGGCCTGCATGCCTAAATAACCATAAAAATAAGGAACAGCCCATGAATTTACAGAACCCGAAAAAATTTAAACTGCTGATTGATCAGGCACATGAGGTTGCCCTGAATGTCCTGCGTCCAATTTCACGTAAATATGATAAGGCGGAACATGCCTACCCGAAAGAACTGGATATGCTGGCCTCAGTGGTCGATGGCATGAATGCAGGTGGCGATGGCATGAACGCCGGCGCTGCGGTGAATAAACGTGGCGATACCGCCAGTGGCAATAAAAATGGCGTCAATATGTCCACCGCTTTAAGTATTGTCGAAATGTGTTATGGCGATACCGGCCTGCTGCTGAGTATGCCGCGTCAGGGTCTGGGGAACTCCGCCATTGCTGCGGTGGCCAATGACGAGCAGTTACAGCGTTTTCACGGCACCTGGGCCGCCATGGCCATTACCGAACCCGGCTGCGGCTCCGATTCAGCGGCAATTCGCACCACAGCGGTCGCAGATGGCGATGATTATATCCTGAATGGCGAGAAAATCTTTGTGACCTCGGGTGAACGCGCCGATGCCGTGGTGGTCTGGGCCACGCTGGATAAAAAGCTCGGCCGTGCTGCCATCAAGTCTTTTGTGGTGCCGAAAGGCACGCCCGGCATGACCGTAGAGCGATTGGAGCATAAACTCGGGATTAAAGCCTCCGATACTGCAGCCATCAGCTTTGTCGATTGCCGGGTGCCAGCCAGCAACCTGCTTGGCAATGCCGAGATTGATGTCTCCAAAGGCTTTGCCGGGGTGATGGAGACCTTTGACAACACCCGTCCTTTGGTCGCGGCCATGGCCATTGGCTGTGCCAAAGCATCGCTGGAACGGATCAAGCAGATTTTTAAACATGAGCTGGATGAGCATTATCAGACCGCCTATTTACACAGCTCCCAGATAGCCGCGCAGATTTATCGAATGGAAGCCGAATGGGAAGCAGCGCGTTTATTAATGCTTAAAGCTGCCTGGATGGCCGATAACAAGCAGCCTAATTCCAAAGAAGCCTCAATTGCCAAAGCCAAAGCTGGCCGTGTCGGGAATGAAATTACCCTGAAGTGTGTAGAACTGGCCGCCGCTGTGGGCTATAACGAAGATGAACTGCTGGAAAAATGGGCGCGCGATTCCAAAATCCTGGATATTTTTGAAGGCACCCAGCAAATTCAGCAACTGATTATTGCCCGACGTGAACTGGGCAAAAGTTCCAGTGAACTTAAATAAGATACCGAGTACAGCATCAAGCGACATTTAAAGTCCAATAGATGTGCCTCAAATCTGCTCAAGAGATGAATATTTAGTGATAAAATTCATCTCTTTATCTTTTAGCACTGCGCTTATGTATTTTTTACGCCCGATTCAAGCCCAAGATAATCCTGCACTGGCCCGTATTATTCGTGAGGTTTCCAAAGAATTTGGACTGGCGCCGGAATCCGGTTTTGCCGTGGCCGATGCTGCGGTCGATGATTTATATGCGGTGTATTCACAGCCACACGCACAGTATTGGGTCGTTACCAATAATCAAGGCGACATTTTTGGTGGTGGCGGTGCTGCGCCTTTGCAGGGTGATCCAAGCCGCCTGGAAATCCAGAAAATGTATTTTCTGCCAGCAGTACGTGGCTACGGATTTGCCAAACAGATTCTGGAACACGCTTTTGACTTTGCCCAGCAGGCCGGTTTTCAGTCCTGCTATCTGGAAACCACAGCATCACTGTGGCAGGCAGTGAAACTCTATGAAAAGCTCGGTTTTGTACATTTGTCTGCCCCACAAGGCCAGACCGGTCATAGTCATGCCTGTGAAATCTGGATGGAAAAGAGCGTTAAATGAACATGAATCTGGGTAACATCAACCGCCTGCGTACAAAAAAACCCTACTCACCATAGGGCTGACTAAAACAGTCGAATGGATTTTTCTATACTTAATCTGCCTTCAGGCCAAACTTTTTAAACAGGCTTAAACGGCGTTTCGGCTGGATATTGGCTTTGTTTAAATCACCTTTATAATGCTTGAACACGCGTTTATCCATCATTTTAAACCATAGCGGTGGAATCAGCGCCGGCAGCAACATACTGGCATAACCGCTTGGCAATTCAGGCGCTTCATCAAAATGTCGCAAGGCCTGAAATGGACGGGTCGGATAGGCATGATGATCGGAATGACGCTGTAACTGATATAAAAACAGATTGGTGACAATATTATTGTTGTTCCAGCTATGTTCCGGCTGGGTACGCTCATATTTGCCCTGCGCATCTTTTTGTCGAAGCAAGCCATAATGCTCAATATAATTGACCAGTTCAAACAGGCTGATGGCATAAAAGGCCTGCGTGCTTAAATACGGCACAATGCCTTTCCCAAAGCTCGCCAGCATTCCGGCATGAAACAGCGCACTCATGCCCCAACCTTGTAGCAATTCATTGTCTTTGGACCAGAAATTCTTGCCTTTGCGTTTTAAACGCTGGGTTTCAATTTCAATTGCCGATTTAAACGAGCCTTTCACCGTACGTGGCCAGAATTCATAAAAGGTTTCTCCCATACGGGAAGACGCCGGATCTTCTGGAGTTGCAGCGCGTTTATGATGCCCATACGGATGTTCAATCCGGAAATGGTTATAACCCGATGGTACCAGTGCCAGATGCGACAGATAATGCTCCAGTTTGGAGGATTTATGACTCAGTTCATGCGCAGTATTAATCGCCACCCCATTAACCAGTCCCATCGACGCGCCCAGAAAAATTTTATCCAGCAGTGAAGTCTCTTTACGTGAGACCAGATAGGCCGCATAAATATTGGCGATATACTGCAAGGGAATAAAACTTTTTACCAAACGGGAATAATACGGGTCCTGCTCCAAGAGCTTGACTTCTTCCGGGCTTGGATTGTGCTCGTCTTTACCGACCAGGGTATCAATGCTGGGAATAATCACATGAATTAACAGGGGGCCACCTAGAGCAAATACAGTTTTAAATGGTTTCGGTGCAAACTGGTAACCAGCCAGAATCCCAATGCCTAAAACCGGTAAAAATGGGCTAATCAGCCATAAATAACGTTTTTTATCTAAAGCCAGACCGGATTTTTCAAGTAAAAATTGGTGTTGTTGTTCTGTGAGTTGTAGCGGAGCATTCATTGCCTGCACTTCCATCCTGCTTAACTTATCTATATATTTCAGCAAACAAGCCACAGAGAACAGTTGCAAACGTCCAAAAAAGCTATGTAAACGTCTTTGGCCCACATTGCCTGAAATTGGCCTTTCATCACACGATAAATTCAGGCTTAATGACCAAATAGCTAGGCTCAAATAAGAAGATATCAACCCGATATGGATGCTTTAAGTAAAATTTTTGATGATATTCATCTCAACAAATCTGAATTTATCTATTTGAATCCACAGGGAAACTGGGCATTTCAATATCAGGATCACAGCGCCATTATTGCCTATGTGGTACTAAGTGGTGAATTATATCTGGAATTATCGACCCAGCGTCAGGTCTATGCGCAGGCCGGTGATATTGTGCTGATTCCTTCCGGCGGTAGCCATGTTGGCAAAAGTAGCACGCAACTGGAGTGGCTAGATGCCCTGGATATTAGTGACCTGTTTCAGCAGAAACGCCAGCAGACCATCGAGTTTGGTGAAGCATCCGGTGAAAAATCATTTATTTTAGCCATGCACGGCACAATGGACAGCATTATGGCCAAGCCGCTGTTAAATGCCTTGCCAGACTATATGCATATTCATCATATTATGAGCAGCACTGCGCCGGAATGGTTGCAAATTGGCTTACAGTTTCTGGCAGTAGAAAGCCATCAGATCCGGCCCGGCCGCGATAAAATTCTTGATCATCTGATCAGTATTTTATTTATTGAATGTGTGCGTGATTATATTGCCCAGCTGAATGATTCTAATAACTGGCTCAGTGCCCTGACCCATCCGGAACTGTCCAATGCTTTAACCGCCATTCATGGACAACCGGAAAAAAGCTGGACCGTCGAAACCCTGGCCGAACAATGCTGCATGTCGCGCTCAAAATTTGCCAATCTGTTTGCCCAGATTGTTGGTGAATCGCCACTGGCCTATTTACAGCAACATCGCTTAAGACTGGCGGCTCAATATTTACGTCATGGCCAGCTCTCAATCCAGCAAATTGCCTATAAAGTTGGCTATTCTTCTGAAACCGCCTTTAGCCAGACTTTTAAAAAACAGTTTGCCCTGACCCCAAGCCAGTACCGGCAGCAGTTTCAGCAGGCTCTTATAAAATAGCCAGAATCGCCGCTACCGGGTCTTCACAATTGCCGGATAGCAGCTGTTTATGCATGGTACGATGCTGCATCACCTGAATTTGTGCAGCTTCAATATGCATCAGCTTTTCAATTTCATGCGCCAGACGCTCTGGTGTAGCCTCTTCTTGAATCAGCTCTTCAATGACTTTTTTGCCGGCAATAATATTCGGTAGCGAGTAATACGGAATTTTAACCAGCAGTTTGGCAATCCAGTAGGTAATCCGGTTGAGCTTATAAAAAGTCACCATTGGACGATGCAATAACATCGCTTCCAACGTTGCAGTACCTGAAGCCAGCGCAACAATATCCGCTGCATTCATGACCTGACGGCCAATTTTTGATTCTGTATCGGTATTTTCCAGCAGACTAACCCGTGATCTCAGATTAGCAGCACAATGCTGTAATAAACTTTCAATCTGCTGTTTACGCGCATCGTTAATGGCGGGAATTAAGAAGTGATAGTTTGGATATTTCGCAGCCAGAATTTCAGCGGCTGCCAGAACCAATGGCCCTAAACGCTCAATTTCACCACGACGACTACCGGGCAATAAGGCAATATGCTTTTGCGAAGCTTCCAGCCCCAGTTCCAGTTTGGCATCGGCCAGATTATTATCGACAGGCAACTGACTCGCTAATGGATGCCCGACAAAGGCAGCCGGAACCTGCCATTTTTGATAAAAGGCTTTTTCAAATGGAAATAAACACAGCACCAGATCAATATTGGCTTTAATGCCATGAACACGACCCTGACGCCACGCCCAGACCGAAGGACTGACATACTGCACGGTTTTAATGCTTGGACTTTTCTGCTTCAGGCTTTTCGATAAACGCAGGTTAAAGTCCGGCGCATCAATCCCAATAAAAACATCGACCGGCTCCTTGCTCCACTGTTCAACCAATCCATCACGCACGGCAAACAGCTTTTTAATGTCTTTTAAGACTTCAACAATGCCCATGACTGACAAAATATCCATCGGATAATAGCTTTTAAAGCCTTCAGCCATCATTTGCGGGCCGCCAATGCCTTCAAATTCAGCCTCAATACCTTGCTCACGAAAACGGCGGATCAGTCTGGCACCCAAGGTATCCCCAGAAACTTCTCCCACCACAATGCCTATTTTCAGTTTTCGTTTTTGCAAGACCTTGCTCCTTCAATTGCTGCGTGGAATTTTAACATATTCTGCTTGAAGTGACTGTAACGACTGTTTGTCCTGAGCTGAGAAAAAATTCAGGTTTTTCTATATTTTAACTGCTTTGTTTTTATCCAGTATGACTATCAGGTTTGATTGATGATGCTGTGCTGGGCCCATTCATTTATCACGCTTTCACCGCTTTATCTCACTCTATTCCACCTGACTTGCAGTTTCATGACCATTAACTGCTTTTTATCATGCTGAAAGATTGATCAAATAAAATCCAAAACCCCAACACATGTCATCCCTATGTAATGACACTGAATACACAAATAATAATTTTAAAGTGAAATTTCCTGCTATTTTTAATCTTTTTATCTTTCCATTTTGCTGCGCTGTCATCACAAAATCCGTCTATTCGGCCCTGCACATCCTGATCTTTTTACTAAAAAATCCCCTTTTTTTCAGCTTTAAATCCAGCAGATTTCAGATAGATCTACTCCACGCTGTTTCACTATAAATGTTGATCTTTTTCTCATCTTTAGCATTTTTTAGAATAAGCAAATCATTAATCATGCCAACGACTTATATCCGAAAGTCATAAGATAAGCACGTTTTTTGATGTATGGCATATCCCCATGTTTGGTGCAGTTGAGTTTATTTTGGCAGGTGTTTTGGTTGGCTTCTGTGTAGGTGTGACCGGTGTAGGCGGTGGTTCGTTAATGACCCCGATTTTAATCAGCCTGTTTAAGATTGAACCGCACATTGCCATTGGTACCGATCTGCTCTATGCCGCAATTTCCAAATTCTGTGGTTCACTAGTCCATGCCAAAAAAATGAATATCGTCTGGCCAATTGTGATCTGGCTGTCTGTCGGCAGTATCCCGGCGTCTTTTGCAACGCATTGGGTACTCGACAACTATTTAAGTCAGTCCACGCATTATAAAGCTGTGCTGACCATGGTCTTGGGCTTTATGCTGACCCTGACTGGCGTGTCCATTATTTTCCGCAGCCAGATTGAAAAATTCTTCAACAAATATCGCAAACATGAATTGCCAGATATGACTCAAGACCTGGAAAAGGTCGACCTGAAGGCCACCAACAAACGTGTGATGATTGTGGTGATGGGAATTGTCCTGGGTGTGTTCGTCACCCTATCTTCGGTGGGTGCAGGTGCGTTTGGCATTATGGCGCTGGTGCTTATGTTCCCGAACTTGCCAATGATCCGCATTATCGGCTCCGATGTGGTCCACGCAGTCTTACTGACCTTTGTCGCCGGTATGGGGCACATGACCTCGGGCAATGTCGATTTTGAACTGCTGATGTGGTTACTGGTCGGTTCTATTCCGGCAATTGTGGTCGGTACTTTAGTCAGTTCACGCCTGCCTGAAAAAATTATCCGTAAAGTGCTGGGCATTACCCTGTTCGCGCTTGGGGTGAACTTTATGCTGAACCCGGTCAAATCCAAACCGGCACAACCAGTTGAAGCGGCAATGGTGGTGAGCGCTGAAAAAACATCGCCAGTTTAATTTATCTCTGCGATTCATCACTTTTTTTTCAGTAATCTATTGATCTTTTTTATAACAATAGGCTGCTATATTCGTGTTATATTCAGGCTATTAAACAATCTTGTATACGATTAAACCAGTGACGGCAATGAACACTTTACAGTCTAACCCTATTACACCTTCAGATATCGATGATGTGAATATTAAAAGCATCCAGCCACTTGTGACCCCTGCTGAACTCAAAGCAGAACTTCCACTGACTGACTCTGCTTATCACACCGTACTGAAAGGTCGTGAAACCATCCGCAATATTCTTGATGGTAAAGACAAACGTCTGTTTGTGGTCATTGGGCCTTGCTCGATTCATGATCCTGTGGCAGCACATGATTATGCAGACCGCCTGAAAGTGCTGAGCGAAAAAGTAAAAGATACCTTATACATCGTAATGCGGGTGTACTTTGAAAAACCGCGTACGACCGTGGGCTGGAAAGGTCTGATTAACGACCCGGACATGAATGACTCTTTCAATATTGAAAAAGGTCTGCGTATTGGCCGTAAACTGCTGCTGGAACTGAATGAAAAAGGTCTGCCTTGTGCCACTGAAGCACTGGACCCGAACTCTCCACAGTATTATCAGGATCTGATTTCCTGGTCAGCGATTGGTGCGCGTACCACAGAAAGCCAGACTCACCGTGAAATGTCTTCTGGCCTGTCTTCACCGGTTGGCTTTAAAAATGGTACCGATGGCGGCTTAACTGTTGCGACCAACGCAATGCAGTCTGTAAAACATGGTCACAGCTTCCTGGGGCTGAACGAACATGGTCAGGTGTCGGTAATTCGTACCAGCGGTAACAACTATGCGCACGTGGTATTGCGTGGTGGTAATGGCAAGCCAAACTATGATGCCGGTTCAGTCGCCGATGCAGAAGCAGCGCTAATTAAAGCCAAAGTTAGCACCAAAATCATGATTGACACCAGTCATGCCAACTCCAACAAAGACCCGTACCTGCAACCACTGGTCTTAAAAAACATCACCGAACAGATTTTAGATGGCAATAAATCAATTGTCGGGATTATGGTCGAAAGTCATTTGAAAGGCGGTCGTCAAGATATTCCTGCAAATCTTTGCGATTTGGAGTATGGTAAGTCTGTTACCGATGGATGCATCGACTGGGAAACCACTGAAAAATCCCTGCTTGAGATGCATGAAGCATTGAAAGAGGTTTTAGCCAGCCGCTAAAACTGACTCAAAAACGCCATCGTCAAGATGGCGTTTCCATTTCAGTTGCAGGAAATTTTATCTGATGAATGAAATTGAAACCGCTTTAAGCCAAATTGATCACTTTCAGTTTGTGCATGAACACCTGTACACATCCGGCCAGCCGAATGCGGAACAGTTACGTCAGATTAAAGAATATGGCATTACCACTGTGGTTAATGTCGCACTGAGTGATGCCGAGCAGCATCTAGCCAATGAAGATAAAATCTGTCTGGAACTGGGCCTGAACTATGTACAATTACCGATTTCTTGGGAAACTCCATCTGACGCCCAATGTCTGCTGGTTTTAGACCTGATTGATCATCTGGTGCAGGATCAGATGGTGTGGTTGCATTGCGGTACCAATCAGCATGTCAGCAGCCTGATGTATTTATATCGTCAGTATTATATGAATATGGACATGCCAACCGCGCAAGAAATGTTGCATCAGATCTGGGAGCCGAATGAAACCTGGACCGGTCTGATTCACGCTGTTGCCTTACAACTTCAGGGCCGTAAAGCAACCCAGGAACTGCAAATTTCCTTAATGAAAACCGATCACTTTGCGTGACAAATTAACACCGTAGCTGTAGCCAGAATTCCTTCCTGACGTCCGGTAAAGCCTAATTTTTCCGTGGTGGTGGCTTTAATGCTGATTTGAGTCACATCCACATCCAGCACATCAGCAATACTCTGGCGCATTTCCAGATTGTGCTTGGCCAGTTTCGGGCGTTCACAGGCCACGGTAATGTCGGCATTATTCAGCAAATAACCGCGGTCTAAAATCAGCTGATAAACATGCTTCAGCAACACCCGGCTGTCAGCGCCCTTAAATTCAGGATCGGTGTCGGGAAAATGCTGTCCAATATCGCCCAGTGCCAATGCACCCAATAAGGCATCGCATAGCGCATGTAAAATCACATCCCCATCTGAGTGGGCTTTCAGAGCATGGGTATGTGGAATTTTAACCCCAGCCAATGTCACAAAATCGCCTTCTTCAAAGGCATGTACGTCTATTCCCTGCCCAATTCGTATTTGTGCAACCATATTCAACTCCTTCAGAAATAAACGATTGAAATCTTGTATTCACAGTTTCTCTTTCGCTATAGTTAGCTTACGCAAGCTAATGAAAGTATAAGCGATCATGCTGTTGAAAACCGAGATGAATCTTATAAAAATCATTGGAACCCTGTTGTTTTTGGGCGCCGCGGGCACCCCGCTGTCGCATGCACAGAAAATCAATTGCGAGCAGGCCAACACGCCTGCTTTCAATAAAATCTGCCATGCCGATTTACAGGAGATTCGTGAGCAGCTCAATGATCAGTTTCTGACAGCTTTTCTGGTGACCGATGCCCCGCTGCGTATTCTGCAAGATACCCATCAGCTCTGGTTTAAACGTGCGCAGCAGTGTAAAACCACCGAGTGTTTTAAACAACAGTTTGAAGCGCGTCTGGATCAGTTAAATTTCTTTAGCTCGATGAACCAGAGCATGACCCAGCATTATCTGAAATTTGAACAGGGACAACTGGCCAAGCAACCGGTACATTTGCAGATTCATCAACTAAATAAAGACAGTATTAAAATTGAAGGTGTGGCCTATCGCAGTCCAAACAACAAGCTAGACACCCAAACCATTTCCTTACTGGCCTATACCTCACCACAGCAAAAGCAGCATATTATTGATAATGAACATGACTGCAATTACCAGCTCGACTTCCAGAAGGCTTATTTAGCCGTGCGTACTGAACAAAAAGGCTGCGAGCGTTTTAGCGGTATTTATCGACTCTATGATTAAAACCTGACAGCGCTTTACATCACCCACCACAAAATCAATGGCAAACTGAACGCCGCACACACAGTCTGCAGGCTAATCACACTGGCCATCAGCTGGCTATCTCCCCCCAAAACTTTGGTCAGAATATAAGCCGATGAGGCCGTCGGCAAGGCAAAAAACATCACCAGAATCTGGGTATGCAGGGCCGGCAGATTCAATGCCAGACAGGTCGCCAACGCAATCATCGGCATCAACAGCAAGCGTCCAAAAGTGTTTAATAACAAGGTCCGCAGATCTTTACGCAGCCCCTGAAACTGTAATGCTGCACCAATACACATCAAGCCCAATGGCAAACTGGAAATGGCAATCTGTTTTAAATAATTTTCAAAGCCAATCCATAAGCGTAAATTCAGCAGATTAAACACCCCGCCTGCAATACAGCCTAAAATTAAGGGATTTTTCAATAATGATAACAGGATGGATTGCAAGCGCATCCCTTCTGAATTGGTCAGGGCCAAAACCGAAAGCACATTGACCAGAGGAATGCAAAACACCAGCAGAATAGCAAACAGCGCCATACCCTGCTGATAAAACAAAGACGCCGACAGCGCCAGACCGATATAGGTATTAAAACGCACCATGCCCTGCATATACACGCCAAAACGTGCCGCTGCAGTGCCATACAGCGCCTTGAGGATATATAACAGACAAACCGCAATCAGCAGGGTCAGACCCGCTCCCAGCATCATGTGGCGAATTTCGCTGGCCTGAATTTCAGCATGCGCCAGGCCCAAAAACAGCATCACCGGGAACAGCAGATAGTAGTTGAGCTTTTCTGCACCGTGCCAGAATTTATCTTCTAAAAACCTAAAGCGCTTGAGTACATAGCCCAACGCAATCAGAAAGATTAAAGGAAATAGCGCAACCAGAATTATATTTGCCATCGTTTATCCATACATATCGCGGTCTGCCCAGGACGGCAGCATCTCAATCCATTTTTTTAATGGCAGTTCAAAATCTTAAAGCAAAAAGATATTTTATTTAAAGCCTGAGTATAAGCCAAATAGCCCGTTGAATTGACAGCGATTTGCTTCATTTTGATGGATTTATTTTGCCAGAACCCGGCAGATGATCAGCATCTCTCCTAAAGCCCTGTTACTTTAAAACAGAGCTTAACTGAATGTTCTCATTACCCGGTCACCGGATAATGCTGCGCAATTTCCTGACTAATCATCAATGCTGTCGCCGCAGATAAGGTCCAGCCCAGATGCCCATGGCCAGTATTATAAAATACCCGTGGATGCTGGCCCTGCCGAATCACCGGCATCATATTTGGCATCATCGGACGTAAACCTGCCCACGGCACCACGCTTTCGGTTGAAATATCAAAATTCCGCTGCACCCAGCGCACCAGTGGCTGAATCCGGTCATGGCGAATATCGCGATTATAACCATTAAATTCGGCCGTTCCGGCAATCCGCAGCCGATCTGTGCCTAAACGTGAGGTCACAATTTTGGCACTTTCATCTAGCAGACTGACCCAAGGTGCCTGCTTTTGGCTCTGTTCATCCTGTAAATTGACGGTAATGGAATAGCCTTTGACCGGATAAACATTGACCCGATCATCCACCTGTCGCGCCAATTGATAGCTCCCCACACCGCCGCAAATCAGCACGGCATCGGCATGTAAGGTTTCCACCATCGGCTGATCTGCCAGCGGATCTTCAATGGCTGGCCGATAACTCAGCTGTACCTGCTGGGCGTCTAGCTGAATATCATGAACATCCCGGCCAAAAATATAACGTACACCCTGCTGCATGGTGACTTGAGCCAGCCCCACCGTGAATTTATGAATATCGCCGGTGGCATCTCCCGGGCAGTAAAAACCTGCATAATACTGTCCGGTTAAACTTGGTTCAATCTGGCGGATTTCATCCAGACTGACCTGATAACGCTCCAGCCCGCCCTGACAGAGCAAATCATTGACCCGAATTGCAAAGTCAAAATCCGCTTTATTATGATAAAAATGCAAAATTCCACGTTTTTCCAAATTGAAATCAATCTGTTCCTGTTCTGCAATTTCAAATAAACGTTTGCGTGCCAGAAGTGCCAGGCGCACTGTTTCCTGGGTATTGTGTTCATAATGGCGAATATTGCTTAAGAACTCGATCAGCCAGCCATACTTATGCAGATCAAATGCAGGATTTAATAAGAGCGGCGCCGACTTTTGCGACATCCATTTCAGGCCTTTCAGTACAGTGGCTTTCTGATTCCAGACTTCTGCATTACTGGCCGATAACTGGCCACCATTGGCATACGATGTTTCCATCGCCGGGTATAAATGCCGGTCAATCACTGTGACCTGATAGCCTAAACGCATCAGCTCGTAGGCTGAAGTGACCCCGGTAATTCCTGCACCAATGACAACAACATGCGGCATAAAACGCTCCTTGGAACAGCTGTTCCAGACGTGATGCCCCATCTGTCAGGGTACCTGAGAGCTTCGATTGAACTGATGTTCAGCCCAACCATCCCCTTCGGTGAGCACTGCGCGTGCTTCTCTCCAGATTTTTGAATTATTACGGTCCTTTTGCCTGAGAGTTTCCGGGGTCGTTGCTCCTTCGGCGAGCACCAAGTGCCGCTCTCCCGCAATAATTTTTTATTGTATAGCTTGAATATGAGCAAAATCCGGGCCAAGCACGAGTAGAAATTTGTATCTGATGTTCAAGAAACCTCAAAATCTGGATATAAAAAAACTGCCCCAATTGGAGCAGTTTTTTGAATCAGCTTCAAACAGCGTGTTAGCGTACAATCCCGCGTTTAGACTGTTCTAGTGAATCAATTAAACGCTGTGCTTCCGGCACTTCTGGCAGAATCTCTGCACGGATTTTCTGAATGGCTTCTTCAGTGGTTAATCCTGATTTGTAAATCAGTTTAAAGGCGTCCCGTAATCCTTGAATCACATTTTTCGACCAGCCTTTACGACGCATACCTTCAATATTCATAGCAAAAGCATGCGCAGGATTACCCGAAACCATCACATAGGCCGGTACATCTTTCAGAATTAAAGATGCGCCACCAATCATGCTGTAAGAGTCAATTTTACAGAACTGATGAATACCCGAGTTTCCACCCACCACCACATAATCACCGACATGCACGTGCCCTGCGACACCGACATTATTGGCAAAAATATTGTGATCACCCACGATACAGTCGTGAGCAATATGCGTATTGACCATCAACAGGTTGTGGCTACCAATTTTAGTGATGCCTTTGTCCTGAACCGTCCCGCGATGTAAGCTGGAATGTTCACGAATCAGGTTATAGTCACCAATTTCCAGCCAAGTTTCTTCACCCTGATATTTCAGGTCCTGACAGACTTCGCCAACACTTGCGAACTGGAAAATCTCATTATGCTCACCAATACGGGTATAGCCACCCACCACCACGTGTGAATGCAGCTTTGTACCCGCACCAATGCTGACATTCGGACCAATAATACTATAAGGTCCAATTTGCACATCAGGCGCAATGACTGCAGAGGAGTCAATTATAGCGGTGGGGTGAATGAGGGGGTTATTGCTCATGCTTGCTCTGTTTTCTGATGCGAAATCATAATTTCCGCGGTTGCTGCAACAATGCCATCGACCGTGGCGATACAATTATATTTGTAAATACCACGTTTCTGCATTACTAATTCAGATTTTAATACAAGTTGGTCGCCTGCAACCACTTGTTTTTTAAATCTAACTTTTTCGGCACCGGCAAATAGGAATAATGCACCCGCAGTCGGTTTCTGATTATTCATAATAAAGCCAAGCACGCCTGAAACCTGTGCCAGCGCTTCTACAATCAACACCCCTGGCATAATTGGATATTCAGGGAAATGTCCTTGTAAAAACTCTTCATTAATCGAAACGTTCTTATAACCCACAATCCCATTGTCAGTTACATCAACGATTCGATCTACCAATAAGAATGGATAACGATGTGGCAAATATTCACGGATGGTTTGAATATGCATTGGCAATTCAGGTTTCGTAAATGTTGGGGTATTCGACTCAGTCATCATAATTATTTACGCAATTTTAAAGTTGATTCAAGGGACTCAATTTGAGTCTGCATATGATCGAGTCTTTTCTGCAATTGGGTCAATGGCACATCTGCTAATTGTCTAAAGCGAATCACCGCGCGTTTCCATTGCGCATTTGGTAATGCACCGGTGCCCGAAGAATAGGTTCCTGGTTCAGAAATACTCTTTGTGACCATTGACATTCCGGTTAAAGTCACGTTGTCAGCAATAGAAAGATGACCAGAGACCCCACACGCACCTGCCAGAATACAGTTTTTGCCAATGATGGTACTGCCGGCAATACCGCATTTTGCAGCGATAGCAGTATTGGCCCCCACTTTCACGTTATGCGCGATTTGCACAAGGTTATCAATTATGACACCATGTTCCAAAATGGTGTCATCCAGCGCACCACGGTCAATACTACAATTCGAACCAATTCGTACATCATTACCAATCTGTACCGAACCTAACTGTGCAATACGGTGCCATTTGCCCTGATACGGAGCAAAACCAAAGCCTTCACTCCCAATCACGGTATTGGCATGAATGCGGACCCGATCAGCAATTTTGGCTTCACCAGTGATGGTGACATGCGAATCAATAAAACATTCTTTACCAATTTCAACAAAATCATCAATTTTGCTGTGCGACTGGATAATGGTTTTATCACCCACCACACAATTTTCACCCACCACCACATAATGGCCAATATAAGCACTTTCGGAAATGATCGCTGAGGGATGAATTTGTGCGGTACTTTCAATACCGGTTTGAGTGTGCTTACGCTCAAAGACATGGGTTAAAATTGCAAACGCCAAATAGGGATTTGCCACCACAATAAAGTTCTGATGCGTATCAAGCTGCTGCTGTAACTCGGGCGTGACAATTAAAGCACCCGCTTTAGACACTTTTGCCTGCTCCACATACTTGTCAGCATTGACAAAAGCAATGTGCTGCGGTTCAGCAAGCTCCAGGCTCGCTAAACCCTGGAGACCTAAATCGGCCTGACCGACCAGCTCACCCTGGACCAGACGAGCAAGTTCTTCTAAGCGATAATGTTGATAACTCATTGATTACTTGATTGCATTAACCTTTTGAATCATTTTATCAGTTAAATCATACTTAGGGTCATAGGCAAGTGCTGAGTTTTTGTTCAAAACCACATCTAAATTATTTTCTTTACGCAATTGTTCTGCTGCCTGCTTGATGCGCTGCTCAAAATTGTCATTCATTTTTTGCAGATCAGCCTGCACTTTGGTCTGCAAACCTTGCTGTAAAGTATTAAATTCTTTTAACTTGGCCTGATACTGCGCCGATAATTTCTGCTTATCGGCTTCAGATAAGTTCGCTGACTGCTGGGCACGTTGCTGCAAATTTTCCAGCTCTTTACCCAGCTGTTCAAGTTTAGTGGTTTGAGGTTTAAGCGATTGTTGCAATGCACTATTTTGCTGTTTTAAATAGCTGCTGCTTTCAACCACACGCTCTAAGCTGACCACACCATAACCTGCCGCCTGTGCCGCTGCGGCACAGGACAGTGTGAAACCTAAAACCGCCAGTTGTATCTTCTTCATCTTGATCTATCCCTATTTCAAGCATCCATGAACAGACCGTACTTAGAACGTACGGCCAATTTCAAACTGGATATTCTTGGTTTCATCGCCTGGTTTTTCATTCAGCGGATATGCATAACTTAAGGACAATGGGCCAATCATGGTAATCCAGGTAAAGCCGACACCGACGCTATAACGCATTTCACCGAAGTCAAAGCCGTAATTATCTTTACAGTATTGACGGCCTGCATCCGTGGCTTGAACATCACACTGAGTATCAAAGACTTGTGCACCTTCAGCAAAAATCACCGGACGAACCTGACGTGCCCAGTCCCCTTTAAATGGTACCGGCAAAGCCAGTTCAGTACCAAACTGTACTAAAGCATTACCACCCACTTCTTCTGGGGATGGGTCTGGCTCACCTCTTTCACTAAAATAAACACCATCATATTTTGGACCAAGCGTACTGTTATCATAACCACGTACCGAGCCATAACCACCGGCATAATAGTTTTTATAGAATGGTAAATCATTACCATAGCCCAATTTACCATAGCCGCGTAATACAAAATCTTTACCCAGCGGATAATAGGCCTGTGCATCATAAGTGACTTTTTGATATTCCACATCACTGCCCGGCAAGGCAATTTCTGCATTCACCCGATGCGACATCCCCGTTGTTGGGAAAATTGGACGGTTAAGGGTGTTATATGACCAGCCTAAATTCAGATTATAAGTTAGGAATTCCCCCTTAAATTCATCGAAAAACTTCGATGGATTACTACACTCACGTGTAGCAGCATTCCAGAACTCAGGTTTACAAAATGAATCTTGTCTTCCTGTCTCTTTGCCACCATTTGCTAGGAGATAATCTCTTACATAGGTTGATACACCCGCACCTGTAGTAACTTCAGTTTGGTCAATATTTAAACCTGCACTAATGCTTTGGTTTTCATCAATTGGGTAACCGAAGTTAATTCCGCCACCAAAACTGTCGGTCACATAGTTGTTAACGTTATAGTCATCATCCAGTTTGGTTTTACGGTAGTACATATTATAACCGCGACGCACACCATCAATGGTAAAGTACGGATCGGTTACGCTTAGGTTATAGTAGTCCTGTGTTTCAGAACGCGACAAGTCAATCGACACGGCATTACCGGTACCCAGGAAGTTGGTCTGGCTTAAACCGGCCTGGAAAGTTACACCGCCACTTTGCGAGAAACCCACCGCCAAGGTACTGGTACCAGAATGCTGTTCTTCCACCGCAACGTTAAGATCAACCTGATCCGGCACATTCGGAACACGCACCGGTTTAATATCCACGGTTTTAAAGAAACCAGTACGTTCTAAACGGACTTTAGACAGATCAATTTTTTCGTTACTGGCCAATGCACCTTCCATCTGGCGCATTTCACGACGTAGCACTTCATCGGCAGTTTTGGTGTTACCACTGAAGTTAATGCGGCGTACTGTGACTTGCTGACCCGGGTTGATGTAATAGTTCAGATCAACCTGTTTGGTTTCTTCATTAATTTGCGGTACCACATTTACTTCTGCATAGTAATAACCCGCATTACCATACTTGCGAAGCAGCAGCTGTTTAACCGCATTGACCTTTTCTTGCGAATAGGTTTCACCATCTTTATAGATTTGCAGCGCTTTTAATTCTTCTGGTGCATATAAAGCATCACCCAGGAATTTGGTTTGACCAAATTTGAACTGCTCACCTTCATCAATCGACACTTCAATGAAGATGTGCTGCTTGTCTTCACTTAAGTTCAGGCTCGAATTATTGATATTAAAGTTGATATAACCACGGTTTAAATACAGCGCACGTAAAGCTTCCAAGCTTGCTGCCATTTTTTCACGCGCATAACGGTCGTTACGTGAAATCACAGACGCCCAGCCACTTTCCTTAACTGCAAAGGCCTGTTTAATTTCACTGTCTTTAAAGACGGTATTGCCAATGATATTAATATCAAAAACTTTGGCCGCTTTACCTTCAATAAACTCGATGGTCAGGTCGACGCGGTTATTCGGACGTGCTGTGGTAATGACTTTGACATCGGCATCATAACGGCCTTGCTGCATGTATTGCTGTTCAAGTTCCGATTCTAGTGTTTGCAAAGCAGACTTTTTCAGCACTTCACCTTCAGCCACGCCCATTTTCTTTAAGCCTTCTTCAAGGGCTTCTTTTGGAATTAATTTATTGCCTTTAAATTCGACTGTTGAAATGATCGGACGTTCTACCACCTGAAACACCAAGGTATCACCTTGCTGGGCAGCTTTAATATCATCGAATAAACCTGTGGCATACAGGCTGCGAATTGCATTTGCAATGGTGGCATCGTTGACACGATCACCACTATTTACAGGAATCATTCCATAAACATTGGCTGGCGTTAAACGAACAAGTCCGTCAATTTGTATATCTCTTACGATAAATTCATCTGCTGCATATACTTGTTGTACTGCTGCCATAGCACTAACCAGTGCCAGAGGCATAAATAAATGTGTGTGCTGCATGCCAGTCTTTTCCAATGTTAAATTTATTGCCTATCCACGTTGTTATAAACGCATAAAATCATTAAATAATGCCAGAAGCATCATGCTACCGAGCAATACCATACCAATTTTTAAACCAACTAATTGTATTTGTTCAGAAACAGGTTTACCACGAATTAGTTCTATAAAATAATAAACCAAATGTCCACCATCCAGCATTGGAATTGGCAGTAAATTTAGAATACCCAAGCTTACACTCATTAGGGCCATAAACGAAATAAAAGTTTGCCAGCCCATTTCAGCGCTTTGTCCTGCCACCTTGGCAATGGTAATCGGGCCAGACAGGTTATCTAAACCAATCAGACCACGCACCATTTTGACGATGGAGTTCAAAATCATCGAGGAGATTTGACCGGTTTTATCGACCGCCATCATTAAGGCTTCTGTAGGACTATATTGAATGGTTTGTTTATATTCTTCAGGAATTGTTATTTTTCCAGGGTCACTTTGTACACCTAACATACCGGTGGTGTTGCCCATATTGTCGCGTTTGGCCTGCGGCATAATTTCCAGCTGTACCCGCTGATCTTGACGCAACACATCAATCTTCAACAGTTTCTCTGGCGATGCCTGTACCACTTGTACCACATCGTACCAGTCTTTCATGACAACACCGTCAATCGCTAAAATCTGGTCACCTTCTTTCATCCCTTGACGAATGGCAGCGCCATCTTCACTCAGTTTGCTGACCACTGCTGGAATATTCGGACGATATGGCGTAAAGCCCAGCACCTCAAGTGGTGACTGAGATTGATCTTTCAAGAAATCTTGAATCGGTAATTGAAAGTTTTGTGGCTGACCATCGCGGTTGGCCTGAATATGAATGGTACCTGTTTCACCAGCACGATCCACCAGCGCAAAATTCAGTTTTTCCCAAGTGCTGACCTGGGTACCATCGACTGCGGTAATCCGGTCACCCGGCTGCATATTCACTTCAGCTGCGGGCGTTTGTGGCAAGACTTTCCCAACACGGGTATTCAGCTGTTCCTGCGACGGTAAAAACAGAATCCAGAACAGTACAATCGCAAAAACCAGATTAATTAAAGGACCTGCCGCGACAATCGCGATCCGTTTCCACGGATGCTGACGGTTAAAAGCAAAAGGCAGATCTTCTTCTGCCACATTGCCCTCACGTTCATCCAGCATTTTGACATAGCCGCCCAAAGGCAAAGCCGAGAGCTGATATTGAATACCGGATTTCTTCGAGGTCCATTTCAGCACTGTCGGGCCAAAACCAATAGAATAAACCAGGACTTTGACCCCCAGTTTGCGTGCAACAAAGTAGTGCCCAAATTCATGAATTGCAATTAACGGCCCCAACAAAAGAATGGCCGCAACAATAATAAATAAGGCACTCATGTCTTAGCTTCCTGTCTGAATCACACACTGCTGTGCAAAAGCACGGGCATTCTGGTCTGCCTGAAGAATGGTTTCAATTGAATCTGCGGCGCGATTGGCCAGATGATTCAGGGTCTGTTCAACAATTTCTGGAATCTGGGTAAACCCAAGCTGGTTTTGCAAGAAAGATGCCACTGCAATTTCATTGGCCGCATTTAGCAAGGTCGGTGCAATACCACCTGCCTGCATGGCCTGACGTGCCAGCTTTAAGGCCGGGAAACGCGTGGTGTCCGGTGCCTGAAAATTCAGCTGTGAATGGATAAATAAATCCAGCGGCGGAACGTGCGTCTGCAGACGTTCCGGCCAGGCCAACGCATGCGCAATTGGCGTACACATATCCGGATTACCCATTTGCGCCAAAGTTGTTCCATCGACATATTGAACCATGGAGTGAATAATACTCTGTGGATGCACCACCACTGTAACAAATTGTTCTTTTACTGCGAACAAATGGCAGGCTTCAATCAGCTCCAGACCCTTGTTCATCAGGGTGGCGGAATCGACGGAAATTTTTTGACCCATAGACCAATTGGGATGTTTACAGGCTTGCGCCGGGGTCACACTGTGTAACTGTTCCAGACTATGATTTAAAAATGGCCCACCCGATGCGGTCAGCAGAATCTGCTGCACACCCAGTTTTGGTTGACCATTACGCTCGACCTCAAAATAGTTTTGCGGCAGGCACTGGAAAATTGCATTGTGTTCGGAATCGACCGGCAATAATAAAGCGCCATGATCACGCGCTGCCTGCATCATCAGGTCACCGGACATCACCAGGGCTTCTTTATTGGCCAGTAGCACGCGCTTACCGGCCTGCACTGCGGCCAACGTTGGCATTAAACCTGCGGCACCAACAATTGCCGCCATCACCACATCCACTTCAGGATGTGAAGCCACAGCTATTAAACCAGCTTCATCACAGAGGATTTCAATATCGGCAAGATTGGCCTGCTGTAACAGCTGTCTTAAGGAATCGACCTGTGCAGCAGGTACCACGGCCACTTTGGGATGAAACTGTTTGCATATTTCAACCAGCTCAGCAATACGACTGTGAGCCGTTACGGCATATACCGAATATTTTTCAGGATGTTGTTGCAGTATTTTTAAGGTGCTTTGACCAATTGAACCTGTAACACCCAATATACAAACAGCTTGTAACATCTATAAATCTACGCCAATAAGTTTCAGTACATACATGCTTGCAGCAAAGATTGGAGCCGCTGCGAGCAAGGAGTCAATGCGGTCCAGCACTCCACCATGTCCTGGCAGAATACGACCAGAGTCTTTAATTCCGGCACGGCGTTTGATCATGGATTCAAACAGATCGCCCAGTACCGAACTAAACACGGTTATCATGGACAGAATCAGGAATAAAATATGTTGGGTCAGGCTTAAGTCCAGATAGACAATTTCTACAAACAGCACAATCAGGATGGCGGTAAACACGCCACCATATAAACCTTCCACCGATTTGTTTGGACTGACATGTGGTGCCAGTTTCTTTTTACCAAACTTGCGTCCGACAAAATAAGCGCCTGAATCTGCACCCCAAACCAGCAGGAACAGATACATCAGCCACCACGGTGAATGGGTCCAGACCGCATAAATGGCAGTCACGGCGGCAGAAATCAGCACAAAGCCAATAAAGTTCAGGCTTGGATTGTACCAGCCATCATATTCAGGATAGGATTTGACCCAATACAGGCTGAGCAGCCAGGTTAAAATCGAGGCTGACCACAGCAATAACGCAATATCACTAAAATATAAAGCAAGCGCGGAAAGAGCGGCGGTCACCAGACCATAACCCCAAGCCATGGGCTTGATGACATATTTTGTTGTTCTTGGCATGAGTTTGAACCACTCATAGCCCGCAACCCCTGCTGCAAAAATCATCAGCACAAACATTGGATAATGGGACTGAGTTGCAAACATACAGCTCAGCACCACAGCGACCAATACCAATGCGGTAATTATCCGCTCTAACATGTATTAATTCTCAAGTTTCTCTTGTTGGATTTGCTCTGAAGTTTTTCCAAAGCGACGTTCGCGTCCTGCAAACACATGAAACGCATCATCCAGCTCTTCCACACTAAACTCTGGCCACAAGGTCGGAGTAAAGTACAGTTCGGCATACGCGGCCTGCCAAAGCAAGAAATTGGACAGCCGATAATCTCCACCCGTACGAATCAACAGGTCCACAGGCGGTAAATCGCCCAGGCACACATATTGACCGAACAGCGTGCTATCAATCTGTTCCAGCGCGACTTTATTGGCCAGCACATCAGCCGCAATCTGTTTGGCTGCTTCTGCCATATCCCACATGCCCCCATAACTGATAGCAATGGTTAAAGTCATGCTACTGAACTTAGCAGTCCTTTGTTCAGCATGCAACATCAAGTCACGTAGATGTGGGGATAAACGGCTGCGATCACCAATAAAACGCAAGGCAATCTGGTATTTTTCCATGCGCGGCATTTGCTCATGAATCGTGTCTTCCAGCAATTGCATGAGTAAATCAACTTCATATTGCGGACGATTCCAGTTTTCACTTGAAAATGCAAAAACGGTGAGTGCCTGAATGTGTTTGCTGCGACAATAGTCAACAATCGGATCTAGAATATTTTTACCTTCACGGTGACCGTCGCCTTTTTGCAATTGATTTTTCTTGGCAAAACGGTTGTTGCCATCCATGATGATGGCAACATGTTTTGGAAGCGTCTGACAGTCTTCAGATGTGGTCATCGACAATTAGACCTTCATCAACTCAGCTTCTTTAGCAGCCAAACGCTTGTCGACTTCAGCAACATATTTGTCTGTGATTTTCTGGATATCATCACCTGCACGACGTTCATCATCTTCAGAAATTTCTTTTTCTTTCAACAATGCTTTGATATCGCCCAAGACGTCACGACGGATGTTACGAATCGCCACTTTGGCATTTTCCGCTTCAGAACGCGCAACTTTCTGCATGTCTTTACGGGTTTCTTCGGTTAAAGCTGGTAGCGGCACACGAATCGAATCAGCGGTAATCGGGTTCAGACCGAGGTCAGACTCACGAATCGCCTTGTCAATTGCAGACACCATGGTACGTTCAAATGGCTGTACGATTAGAGTACGTGAATCTTCAACACCCACGTTCGCCACCTGGTTTAACGGCACATCTGAGCCATAGTAAGGAACCATCACACCGTTTAAGATTGATGGATGGGCACGGCCGGTACGAACTTTGGCAAAACCTTGCTCCAAAGACTCCAGAGTCTTTTGCATACGCTGTTCGCTGTCTTTTTTAAGATCGTTAATCATATGATCTTCCTTACTTAATTCTTAAAGATGTAATTACTAAAATAGCGTGTAGTATAAAGAGCTTTCAGGCCCACGTACATTAGTTCGTAACGTGAGTTCCTTCTTTTTCACCCATAACCACTGAAAGTAAAGCGCCGGCTTTATTCATATCGAATACCTGTAACGGTACATTGTGGTCACGGCATAAGCAGATTGCGGTTAAATCCATCACGCCGAGCTTTTCATCTAACACCTGATCGAACGTCAGGGTGTCATATTTCACCGCATCTTCGTATTTGCTTGGATCTTTGTTATAAACGCCATCTACCTTGGTGGCTTTCAGAATCAGATTGGCTTCAATTTCAATACCACGCAAGCAGGCAGCTGTATCTGTGGTAAAGAACGGGTTACCTGTACCGGCAACGAATACGCACACTTCACCTTGGGTTAAGTGGCGAATTGCATCACGGCTTGAATAAGATTCTACAACGGTACCAATTGGCAGTGCTGAAAGCAGACGTGTTTTAATGTTACGGCGTACTAAAGCATCACGCATGGCCAGACCGTTCATCACAGTTGCCAGCATACCCATCTGGTCACCAGTCACACGACCGACCAGACCGTCTTTTTGTAACTGGCTGCCACGGTACAGGTTACCGCCACCAACCACGATACCGACCTGCACGCCCAGACCGACCAGGTGTGCAATTGCCAAAGACATCTGATCAAGGATTTGGGCATCAATCCCCATATCCTTATTACCCGCCAGTGCCTCGCCTGAAAGCTTCAGCAAAATACGTTCATAACGTGGCTTTTTAGAATCCAACATCATCAAACTCCAAAGTATTTAATTTAAATTTTTTCTGTATATCAGTACTTAAGCAGATTTGATCGCAATCAGCTTGGCAAATAAATCGTATTCATCTGCATCGGTAATTTCGACTTCAAGCAAATCGCCTGCTTTAATTTTTGACTTGTCGATATCTTCAACAAACACGTTACCATCAATTTCAGGTGCATCTGCATAAGAACGCGCAACGGCAACCGGGAATTCTTCTTCCAGATCATCCACCAGCACAGTCATGGTCTGACCAATGCGTTTTTGCAGTTTTGCAGCTGAAATTTCCTGCTGCACCTGCATGAAACGTTCATAACGTTCCTGCTTGATTTCTTCCGGCACATGATCTGGTAGATCATTCGCGGTTGCACCTTCTACTGGTGAATAGGTGAAGCAACCGACACGATCCAGCTGCGCTTCTTTCAACCAGTCCAGTAACATCTGGAAGTCTTCTTCGGTTTCACCCGGGAAGCCAACCACGAAGGTGGAACGAATCACCAGATCCGGACATTTTTCACGCCATACATTTAAGCGCTCTAGTGTATTTTCACTGTGCGCCGGACGTTTCATCAGTTTCAGGATTTTCGGACTGGCATGCTGGAATGGAATATCCAGGTACGGCAAGATTTTGCCTTGCGCCATCAGGTCAATCACAGCATCGACGTGCGGATAAGGATAGACATAGTGCAAACGGACCCAGATGCCCAACTGGCCCAGGGCTTCACACATGTCATAGAATTTGGTTTTAACCGGCTGACCGTTCCAGAAATCCAGCTTGTATTTGGTATCCACACCATAAGCTGAAGTATCTTGAGAAATGACCAGAACTTCTTTTACACCAGCACGTTTCAGCGCTGCGGCTTCTTCCAGAACAGAACCGACCGGACGGGAGACTAAATCACCACGCATGCTCGGGATGATACAGAAGGTACAACGGTGGTTACAGCCTTCTGAGATTTTCAGGTAGGCATAATGTTTCGGGGTTA
Organism: Acinetobacter sp. Q85-2; assembly: GCF_013420555.1. Taxonomy (NCBI): domain Bacteria; kingdom Pseudomonadati; phylum Pseudomonadota; class Gammaproteobacteria; order Moraxellales; family Moraxellaceae; genus Acinetobacter; species Acinetobacter sp. Q85-2. Next base: position 9,838 of record NZ_VOXW01000011.1, on the reverse strand, counting down.
AACGGATCCCCTGTTCTGGCACCAGATCAATAAACGGATTGTGCTTTGGCGGCTCCGGCACATACTGATGCACGGCATCCATGACTTCTTCATAGGCTGCTGCACCGGTCACTTTTAAGACATTCGGATGCATTTGACGAATCTTGTCTTCGTCTTTACCTAAACAGCCAGTCACAATGACGCGACCATTGGCATTCATGGCTTCGCCAATGGCGTCTAAAGACTCTTGTACTGCAGATTCAATAAAACCACAGGTGTTAACCACGACTAAATCAGCACCGTCATAATCCGATGCGACATCATAACCTTCAGTCTTTAACTGAGTTAAAATTCGTTCAGAATCTACCAATGCCTTAGGACAACCTAAAGAAACAAAACCGACTTTGGGGGACTTCATGAATCTGCGCTCCACTAGAATGCGCGTATTGTATGACTTTTCTGGCCATAAAAATAGAGAAATAGCCCACTCTTTGCATAATGCACCAAAATACAACCACTAAAGCCGGCTTATACACAATATTGCACCATTTTGATTCACTTTTGGTTTACAGCACTGGCGTTATCCGCTATACCTGAATCAACCCGTCCATTTCAGCGCATTTTTCTCATAAATTGGCTTGATTTACAGGAATTTGAACAAAGTTGGCGTGCATTTTGCTTAATTTGCATCATTAACGTTCTTAATTCAGAAACCTATTGCTTTATGAAGATACCATTGCGCTATTTTAATACAGGATGCCACCGCTAATGGATCAAAGCCCGGCTATCGACTATCGCCTTTTAGTGGACAATTTGACCACTGCCATTTTACTGGTTGACAGCAACCTGAATATTTTTTACCTCAATTCATCTTGTGAGGCGCTGTTTGATATCAGTTTATTACGTGCTGCCGGACAGCCGGTAATGAATTTACTGCATCTCCCGACCGATGAATTTAATACCTACGAAGCACTACAGAATACTTTAAGCACCGGACAGCCTTATACCCGCCGTGAAGCCACCATTAATGTCAACTTTAAAGACATTCATGTCGATTACACCGCTTCGCAGCTGAATGCCGGCAAAAGCTATCATCCTTTATTGCTGATTGAACTGAATCCGATTGACCGGATGCTGAAAATTTCCAAAGAAGAAAATCTGATTCAACAGCATCAGGTGGCGCGGCAACTGGTGCGCGGCGTGGCGCATGAAATTAAAAATCCACTGGCCGGGATTCGCGGTGCAACCCAGCTACTGGCACGCAGTCTGAATGACTCTCAATATGCCGAGTTTACCGACATTATTATTAATGAAGTCGATCGGCTCAGAAATCTGGCTGACACCATGCTGGGTTCACGTCAGTTACCGAGTTACGAACTGGTCAATATCCATGAACCACTGGAACGCGTGCGTTCGCTGATTGCCAACCAGACCAAGAAAAAAGTCAAAATCATCCGGGATTATGACCTGTCGTTGCCGGAAGTGATGGCGGATCGTGACCAGCTGATTCAGGTCATGCTGAATATTAGCGTCAATGCGGTACAGGCCATGATGGAAAACAAGGAGTTCTTTGTAGAACATCAGCCCGAACTGATTTTAAGAACCCGTATTCAGCGCCTGGTCACCATTAATGGCGTGATTCACCGCTCGGTGGTGCGGGTTGATATTGAAGACAATGGCCCCGGTGTGCCGGAAGAAATTATTGAATCGGTGTTCTATCCGCTGGTTACGGCGCGCGCCAAAGGCACCGGACTGGGCCTGAGCATCGCACAGAATATTATGCATCAACACAACGGAATGATTGAGTGCCAATCTGTTCCAGGAAAAACAATATTTAGCTTATATATACCTTGGGAGTCTAACCATGTCGCGAAATAAAATTTGGGTAATTGATGATGATCGTGCCATGCGCTGGGTACTGGAAAAAACCTTCAAGGAAGAAGGCTTTGACGTTACCAGTTTTGAAGAAGCCCAATCTGCCCTGGAGCAACTGGGTGTCGATGCACCGGATGTAATTCTGACCGATATCCGTATGCCGGGTATTGATGGCCTGACCTTCCTCGGTAAAGTCAAAGCCAGCTATCCAGATTTACCGGTGATTATCATGACTGCACATTCGGATCTGGAATCTGCAGTGTCGAGCTATCAAACTGGTGCCTTTGAATATTTGCCAAAACCGTTTGATATTGATGAAGCGCTGGCGCTGGTGAATCGTGCCATTTTGCATATCACCAAATTACAGCAACAGGAATCAGCCAAAACCGCACAGCCCATTCAGTCGACCGAAATTATTGGTGAATCACCGGCAATGCAGGAAGTATTCCGTGCCATTGGCCGTTTATCACAATCGCATATTACCGTACTGATTAATGGTGAATCGGGTACCGGTAAAGAACTGGTGGCACATGCCCTGCATCGCCATTCACCGCGTAGCAGCAAACCGTTTATTGCGCTCAACATGGCCGCCATTCCGAAAGACCTGATTGAAACCGAATTATTTGGTCATGAAAAAGGTGCCTTTACCGGCGCCAACACCCAGCGTCAGGGCCGTTTTGAACAGGCCAATGGCGGCACCTTGTTCCTGGATGAAATTGGCGATATGCCATTTGAAACCCAGACCCGTTTATTACGTGTTTTAGCCGATGGTGAATTCTACCGTGTTGGTGGCCATATTCCGGTGAAGGTAGATGTGCGTATTGTTGCAGCAACGCACCAAGACCTGGAAAAGCTGGTACACGAAGGCCGTTTCCGTGAAGACTTGTATCACCGTCTGAACGTGATCCGGATTCATATTCCAAAACTGGCGCATCGTAGTGAAGATATTCCAATGCTGGCGCAGCACTTCCTGGCGCGTGCCGGTAAAGAGCTAGGCGTGAGTCCGAAAATCTTGCGTCCGGAAACCCAGGAGTATATGCAGCAACTGCCTTGGCAAGGCAACGTGCGCCAGCTGGAAAACACCTGCCGCTGGTTAACCGTCATGATTACCGGCCGTGAAGTCTATCCGGAAGATTTACCTTCGGAACTGAAACAGATTCCAATTGAAAAATCAGGCGATGTACCGTCCAATCTGCATTTAGACCGCGTCTCGATCCATCACTGGGATGAGCTGCTGGGTCAATGGGCCGTACAGAAACTGAAAAACGGCGAAATGAAAATTCTGGACATCGCCACACCGATGTTTGAACGCACCCTGATTAATGCCGCGCTGCAACAGACCCGTGGCCGCAAACGCCATGCCGCTGAACTGCTGGGCTGGGGACGTAATACCCTGACCCGCAAGCTGAAAGAACTGGGCATGGACAGTGCTGATGATGATGTCGAGGAAGAAATTGAAGGCTAAACCAGCCTGATCTTTATGATAAAAAATAAGCTCCTTATGGAGCTTATTTTTTTTAATTGGATTCTGGTACAGCAATGCCGATATAACGCGATAAATCCTGCACACCCAAATCAGTGCGAATGATCAGATAATGCGGAAAGCTGGCTGTGGTCAGTTCCTGAAACATATTCAGCTGATCATCATGTGCGTGAATTTCATCGACACTACGCGCCATGGTTGCTTCAAATACATCGGCAATATATTCAAAACCCAAATCCAGCGCCACAAACAGCGTATGCTCACAGGGCTGAATATACTGCTCTTGTGACCAGTCAATAATCGCCTGCTGGCAGCAAGGACAAATCACGTTGGCATCGGCATCGGGCTGTTGAATCAGTTGATAAGACATGTATTGATCATCTCATGGACTTTATCCTTAGTGTAAAGGATTTGTAGCCATAACTTAAGCTCACCAGACATGACAACGGCGAAAAGAGACGCTGCAAAAACCGCACAAATCAAATTGACAGCCCAGAACAATCATAATTTAATCTGCTTATCGTTGCATAAATGGAATAACTACACATGCTTTCGGACCTCGATGATTTTTACTGCTTTGCCCAGGTGGTTGAGCATGGCGGTTTTAGCGCCGCAGAACGTGCAACCGATATCCCCAAATCCAAACTGAGCCGCCGTGTGCACAATCTGGAAGAACGTTTGGGCGTGCGCCTGATTCAGCGCAATTCCCGCCATTTTGCCGTAACCGATATTGGCATGAACGTGTATCGACATGCACAGGTGATGGCCAATGCAGCACAGGCAGCGCATGATCTGGTTGATCATCTGAGTATTCAGCCGCGCGGCCTGATTAAAGTTAGCCTGCCGGTCTCCATTGCCCAGAATGAAATGTCCAGAATTCTGCCGGAATTTTTAAAGACCTATCCGGAAATTAAAGTCCAGCTTCTGGTCAGTAACCGCCGGGTTGATCTGATTAATGAAGGGATTGATCTGGCCTTGCGTGTACGCAGCAATCTGGATGATGATCCGAATCTGGTGATTCGTACCTTTGAAACCATTGAACAGCATCTCTTTGCCAGTCAGGCCTATTTAAACCAGCACGGCGACCTGAAACAGCCGGAAGATCTGGCCAAGCATCATATTCTCAGTATGGCTGATGATCATGTCGATCAGCATATTGTGGTCTATGATGAACATCAGCGGCAGAAGAAAATTAAAGTCAACCCGACCGTAATGGGTTCGGATCTGATGCTACAGGCACAACTGGCCCGTCAGGACTGTGGGATTGCCCTGCTCCCGGACAATATTGTGGAACCCTATATTCAGTCAGGCGAACTGGTACGCGTACTACCGAACTGGCATGCGCCGCACGGGGTTTTTCATGCCGTGTATCCATCCCGTCGCGGGCTATTACCGGCGGTACGGGTGTTTATTGATTTTCTGGTGGAAAAACTGTCACAGCGTTAAAGCCAACCATCAAATTTCAGGCAAAAAAAAAGCTTATCCAGGGATGGATAAGCTATAAAAACTAGAAACTACAGCAAGAATCTATGAATACATAATATGTACAAAAGACAGCATTAACAAATAGCCAATTTATATCACTTAATACTTTTAAAGTATAAATAAGCCATTTTATAGCTAGATTTCCGGGTATGCTCCGGTACCTTCCGGCCACGGCGACAGCACTTCAAAGCCGGTTTCAGTCACGGCAATCATATGTTCCCACTGTGCAGAAAGTGATTTATCGGTGGTCACGACGGTCCAGCCATCATTGAGCTCTTTGACTCTGGAGCCGCCGGCATTCACCATCGGCTCAATCGTGAACACCATACCTGGCTTGAGTTGTAGCCCCTGACCCGGCTGACCATAATGCAGTACACTTGGCTGTTCATGATAAATTTTACCAATACCATGCCCGCAATATTCACGCACCACTTTATAGCCGGCCTGCTGCGCGACAGTTTGAATTGCATGACCAACATCGCCTAAAGTCGCACCCGGCTTCACCGCATGAATCCCTGCGACCATCGCCGCATAGGTGGTTTCGACCAGCCTTTTCGCTTCCGGCTTGATTGTCCCAACGTAATACATGCGACTGGTATCGCCGTAGTAGCCGTCTTTAATTACCGCCACATCAATATTGATAATATCGCCATCTTTAAGCACAGCCGACGCAGATGGAATACCGTGACAAACCACTTCATTCGGTGAAATACAGGTGGTTTTGGTATAGCCGCAATAGCCGACATTGGCCGGAATCACCTGCAAGGTATTGACAATATAGTCGTGACACAGGTCATCTAAATATTCAGTGGTCACGCCCGGCTTGATATGCTCCCCGATCATCGCCAAAACCTGAGCAGCCAAACGACCTGAAATACGCAGTTTTTCTAAATCCTGCTCGGTTTTAATCGATACGGCAGACGCTCTCATGCTTAAAATCCCCTATGAAACATTTGCTTAGTATAGTCCTTTTCAGTGACTTTTGTTTGATCACAAGCGGTTCCATCTGCCACAAACCCACTACTGCTTAAATATTCAACAATTAAAAACCTTTATATTTATTGACTGTTTTTTCAAATTTATCTTTTGATATTTAACAGTTTTCATCTTTTAAAAATTAAATCAACAATATAGTTTCACTAATTTTTGACAACCCGATCAATTTCCCAAGCCAAGATATAAAAATAATTCATAAGATTTATAAAATAAATTAGCCAAAGCAGTTGCCATGTTCTAGAATCGCTTTCTTTTGTTTAACCGATCTATCTCCCTTATGACGAGTTTACGTACACGGGATATTATTGCCTTAGGTTTAATGACCTTTGCACTATTTATCGGTGCCGGCAATATTATCTTTCCGCCTATTGTTGCACAGCAGGCAGGTGAACACGTTTGGTTAGCAGCTTTCGGCTTTTTAATTACAGCCGTGGGCTTGCCGGTGTTGACCATTATTGCCCTGTCTCGTGTAGAAGGTTCGATCCAGCTTTTAAGTTCGCCACTGGGCAAAGCAGCCAGTCTGATTTTGACCGTGGTGTGTTATTTAGCGGTAGGCCCTTTATTTGCCATTCCCCGTACCGTAACCGTTTCTTATGAAATTGGTTTCTCTTCTTATTTTGGTGCAGCTCCGAGCAGCTTGCTGATTTACAGTCTGATCTACTTTATTGTAGTGACTATTGTTGCGCTGTATCCCAACAAGATTCTGGATACGGTGGGTTATTTCCTGTCGCCCCTGAAAATTTTATCGTTAATTATTCTGGGTGTTGCAGCAACGTTCATTCCCGCGGGTCATATTCCGCCAGCCATTAATAACTATATCAACAGTCCAGTCTCTGAAGGTTTCGTCAATGGTTATTTAACCATGGATACCCTGGGTGCCTTGGTATTTGGTATTGTGATTATTAATGCCATGCGTTCGCGTGGGGTCAGCGATAAAAAGCTGATGACCAAATACGCCATGATTGCCGGACTGATCTCTGGTATCGGTTTAACCCTGGTGTATTTAAGCCTGTTCAAACTGGGCTTGGGCAGTCATGAAGTAGCACCGAATGCAGCCAATGGCGCAGTGATCCTGCATGCCTATGTGCAACATGCTTTTGGTGACTTAGGCTCACTATTCTTAAGTGCCATGATTTTCATTGCCTGTATGGTAACCGCGATTGGCCTGACCTGTGCCTGTGCAGAATACTTCTCGCAAATTACCCGCATTAGGTATCGTACTTGGGTATTTGTATTAGTCGGTTTCTCATTGGTGATTTCCAACCTCGGTCTGACCAAACTGATTGCACTCTCAGTGCCGGTATTAAGTGCGATTTATCCGCCTGCGATTGTAGTGATCTTACTGGGCTTTTTCTGGAAAAACTTCCATTCTCCAGCGCGTGTAATTCGTCCGGTCACCGCAGTAGCCTTATTCTTTGGCGTGATTGATGGCTTAAAAGTGGCGGGGTTAGATGGCTTTTTACCAGAAGCTTTACTGAACTTACCGTTAAGCGCGCAAAACCTGGCCTGGCTGATTCCATCTACCATTGTCCTGCTGATTTGTATTGTGATCGACAAGGTTAAACACTAAGCCTTAACCCGAGTCGTTAAAGTCTGGTTTTACCCAAACCCGATTTTAAATTGCTCAATAATGGTCAAGTTTTACCCAAACTGACTCTTATTGTGTCACTTTCTTTCAGTCTGGTTTAGCTCAATCTTGCTTAACTTCTAAGCCTATTGAAGTAAGCTCATCCACTTTCGCTTCTCCTCATTCTCTGAAACCCTTCAATTCAGCGCAATGCTCCTCTTTACCCTCTTTTTGCATACCTTCTACCAAAGCCTAATAGCTGCCCTATTGTTAAGCTGGCATAAATAATGCTACATCTTTACTCACTTCTTTACAGTGATGCCCTAATATTCCGTAAATAAATGAACTGAATTCGAGCATTTATTTATACACACTATGTTCTTTCAAAATATTGCGATAGGCGCTTGAAATACACTGCAATTCGCAGTACAACTAAACAAACTAATCCGATCAAAATAGTCTGTTTTTGATCAAAATACAGGAGGGATGGAGATGTTATCATTACATTTCAATAAGCAAGTCTTCATTAACGCTCTGAAGGCAAATAACAATTTAGTGACTTTCCTCAGCACCACCTTTGCGCTGCTGCTGACGCTGGTCTTTCAAGGATTGATTCAGGGCAACCTGAAACCGGCATACTTTATGTACGCACTAATCGTCTGTATCGCCTTCTATATTTGGGCTGTGGTCGATGAAAAATATCGACAGCCGGCTCCCATCGATCAGCACAATTCATAATCTTTAACCCACCCAGATGGATGAGCATTCATCCATCTGCTCAGAATCAGAAAAATAGCCTTTTACACGTCTTGGCAACACTCACTTAAGCCCATAAATACAGTCCCGCACCCACCACCAGTAGCAAGGTGGCCAGTACCTCACCCAGTACCAGCAGCAACATCGCCAGACTCATTAAACTTTTTGGCAGATGCCATTTGCCCAACTGATGCGGAGTTTTAAACTGATTGGTGGTGTCCTTTAAATAGCCATGCAGTGCATAACTCAAGATTGAAAAAGCAAAGAAAAACAGGTTAATTGCCACCAGTAGCAAATTCAGTTCGGTGGACCATACCGAAAAATAAGCCATGGCTGCCAGAATCAGACTGGCCGGCGCATAGAGCAAACTGCTACGATGCGCAATATCGACATAATAATGAGCACGCGCCTGTGGTGAATGCCGAATCTGCCAGTATTTCCATACCCCGGTCAGCATGCCCACCCATAAAAATATACCGCTGGCCAGAATCGCCCCTTTCACCGTAACATCAAGATCCATTGCATTCATTTCGTTTTGTCCTTATTTGAATTGCCTGTCCGCATGACCCCGAAGTCAGAGATTGCAACTGCATTCACAGCAAACTCCTTTACATTAGAGTCATTCACTTTTTTTAATATTCATCCTATGACTTCGTTTGATCCCGTCCATATCACCTGCGCAGATGGCTATCAGCTGAGTGGCCGCTTCTATACCCATCAGGCTGAAAAGCAGCCTTACCCAGTTCTAATTTGTCCCGCCACCGGTATTACTCAAGGGTTTTATCATCCTTTTGCCGAGTGGTTAAGCCAGCAAGGTTATGACGTGCTCAGTTTTGATTTTCGCGGTATTGGCGGCTCTTTACAAGGGAAATTAAAGCACTCACAAGCCAGTATTGTCGATTGGGGCCAACTGGACATTGCAGCCGGTATCGAGCATCTATTGCAACTGAACCAGGCCAAACAGGTGATTTTATTGGGACATAGTGCTGGCGGCCAGCTGCTGGGTATTTGCCCCAACCATGCCAAGGTGGCCAAAGTTGTAGCGGTATCGGGTTCGACCGGCCATGTCAAAGGCCTTAAAGGACGCACCAAACTACTGGCGCCACTAATGTTTCAAGTCATTTTCCCGATCGCCCGCATTACCCATGGATATGGCCCAACCCAGGCCATTGGTATGGGCGAAAATTTACCGAAAAATGTGGCCCGGCAATGGGCAGAGTTTTGTGGAAAACCCGGTTATGTAATCAATGCCATTGGCAAAAGCGTATTTGAAGATTTTCATGCTGACATCCGTAGCCCGATGAGCGTACTCTGGAGTTCCGATGACGAAATTGCCACCGAAGCCAACGTCAAAGATTTACTGCGCCTCTATCCTAATGCTGCTACCCGAATGATTGAACTAAAACCGCAGCAGTATGGCCACAAAGCAATTGGTCATATGCTGATGTTTAAACGCTCTCACCAGAACCTGTGGCCGGTGATTGCAGCTGAACTGCGTATCTAAAACTGTAACGCTCTTGAGAAAAGATGAGCTTTAGATAAACGCCAGACATGAAAAAGCCCCACATCAGTGTAATGCCAGTCAGTTAAGAGATTGACTGGCTTTTTCTTGGGTATTTTTGAGGTTTTCCTTTTACAACCCTTGGATAACTCCTCACTCTTCTCTCAGGTATAACATACCGATTAGATTTCTCCAT